>JBFGYD010000469.1:0-2543 GCA_041587615.1 Lysobacterales bacterium | reverse complement strand
CGGCTCGCCGTTCAGGTACACGTACCAGTAAGCGTTGACCCGGTCCGGATCGGCCGGCGTCACCCCAGACAACAATTCCACCAGCCAGCCGTGTCCCGACTGAGCCGCGTTGAACCACGGACCGCTGACCTGGTTGCTTAACCCGGCCAGGCACATGTTCGGCGTGCTGGCATTCGTGACCTGGATGTTGTCGAGATAAAAGCCCTCGAATTCCAGCGCCGGATCCGACGAAAACGCCCAGCGCAACTGCACGGTCTGGCCGGCGAACGCGGACAAATCCGAGGTGTAGGTGACGAACGACTCCTGGACTCCGTTGAACGCGCCCTGCGAGGCGGGGTAACCGCACTGATTGATCGGCACCCCGTCGATTTCGGTCTCGCTGAAATCCGACGGATAGCCGCCGTCGGGCGGCAGATCCTGCCAGGTCTGGCCCCCGTCGGTCGAAATCTCGACGACCACGCCGTCCCAGTTCACCTCCAGGTTGTACCAGGCGTCGTAGGCCAGCATCGGGCTCCCGCTTTGCAGGTTCAACGGTGGGGTCGTCAGATAGGCGCAGGTCAGGTTCGGGTGGGTCTCGCCAGGGGGCGCGTTGTGGTAGCTGAACAGGCCGGTCGACGCGCGCGCGAGGCTGACCTGCCACGGATCCTCAAGGGCGGCGAAGGAGACGCTGTCGGGATCCTCGCTGTAATCGCCCGGCGAGGCGCTGTCCGAACGGGTCGTGACCCGGTTGCGCAACACCCTGCCGGTCTCGTTGCCAGAATTCGGCCCGATGCCGAAGCCGGCGTCGTCCTCGGCCTTGACCGCGTAGTAGTACGTGGTCAGCGCGTCGACCGCCAGATCCTGATAATCGGTGCCGGTGACGCTGGCCACCAGGCTATCCGGCCCCGGAGTAAAAAACGGATCGGTCGAGCGGTACACGTTGTAGTTGAGCGCGGCGCCGGGGCACACGACGGCGCCTGCTTGCCATTGGAGATTGACCCCACACTGATCGCCGCCGACGATGTCGGCCTTGACCGAGGCGGCGTCGAAGCTGGGCGGCAGCGTGCAGGGCGCCTGGGAAACCACCGTCTTGCACCCACTCGGGGGACCTTCGCCGCAGGCGTCGACCCCGCGCACGCGGTAGGTGTACTCAAACCCGCCCTGGGTGTGTAGATCGATGAATTCGGCGCCGGCGGTCTGGCCGACGAACTTGAACTCCCCCGGGGCGCTGCCGCAGTTGCCGAGGGCTCGATAGACCTGGAAGCGGTCGGCGCCTGGCAGCAAGTCCATCGCAAGCTCGACCCCTTCGAGCGAAGCGGTGGCCTCGAGTTCGGTACTGCCCGTGACCTGGGTGTCGCACTGAGCCGACGACACGGCCAGTGCGTAACCCTGCCGGTCGGTGTTCTGAACCCCGTTGCCGGGTACCGCGGTCGCGCGCACCCGCACCGTGTAAATGCCCGCTGCCGGCGCCTTGATCAGGACCTGCTCGATCGGATTGAGATCGTCCCGCGATCCGCCGCTTTCCGATTCGCCGGCGCTGAAGACGTTGCCTCTGTAAACGGTGCCGTCGGCCTCCACTTCGAGGTCCAGGTCGTTGATCAGCGACCGACCCGCGAACGTCGCCGCGGGCGGATCGAACCAGACGAGGGTCGCGCGAAATTCGTGCCCTTCCGCCACCGCGACGCTGAATTCATCCGCCTCGAGCGTTCGGAGGCCAGCCAGGTTGGGCCGGTCCCAGACCCGCAGCTGGCGGTCGTCGCCGGCGAAATGGAGGTTGTTGTTCAGCCAGACCCGGCCCCAACCGGTGTCCAACGCCGGCGTATCGGGGTAGGTGCGGGTGCCGTTGAGCAGCGTGGCTTTCAGCAGCGCGCCGGAGGGCCTCAGCGCGTCGCCGGGGGCCCGCGCGCCGGTTGGGTAGAACCCGTCCATGAAGTACTGGCGCATCAGCGTCGCGGCGCCGGCCACGGTCGGGGTCGACATCGAGGTGCCGGTTTTCGGCAGGATCGGATTGTTGTTGAACGCCGGCGCCGGATTGGCGTCCTGGTCGTTGCCCAGTACCGAGCGCACCGCGGTTCCAGGCGCCGCGATGTCGGGCTTGATCCGGCCGTCGTGGGCCGGGCCACGGCTCGAAAAACTAGCGCTCGTGGCATCGTTGCCGTGGCCGAGCGCGGCGACGGCCAGCGGGGACTTGGCCTGCCCCGGATGGTCCACTCCGCCGGACGCGATGCCGCCGTTACCGGCGGCGAAGATCAGCAGAATGTCCTCCAAGTCGTAGGACGCCGCGTCGGCCTCGAAGTCGTTGCTGAAATAACCGTCCGCACCGTCGGTGGGGGGCGGCGCCCCGTAGCTTCCGGACGCGATTCCGGCGCCCGCGTTGCGCGCCTGAACGAACATCGGGTAGCCGGCGCGACCCTCGAGGCAGCCGCTCGTATCGCTGCCCATGTCCTGAAACAGAATCTGGGCATTGGGCGCCATGCCGTCGCCGTCGTCATAGCCCGGGTCGGTCGGGCTCGACGGGGTGCCGCCGTCGGCGGCCACGGTTCCGGTGACGTGGGTGCCGTGAT
>JBFGYD010000468.1:0-2550 GCA_041587615.1 Lysobacterales bacterium | reverse complement strand
GCCGACATGCCGGAAGTGATTCAAGACGCGCTGGCGGAGTTGGGCGGGTTCGACCGCTTCATCATCGTTGCCAACGTGTTCCTGCTGATTTTTGCCGAACCGCTGGCGCGTAGGTTGACCGGGGTCGCGACGGACGCGCGCCGCCACAACCGCATCATCGTGCTGCGGGTGCTGTCGGTCGCACTGCTGGCGATGTATCTGCTGTCGATGGTCACTGATCTGGGAACCGGCATGTGCCCCAGCGACGATCCCCATTGCGACGTGCTGCGGCGACTGTCGCTGAGCGGTCTGACCATCATCGTCAGCTATCTGGTCTACATCGCCGGTCATGCCTGGATCGTGCGCCGTTACGGCAAGTCCCGAAAAATCGAAGACCAGCAGGTGCTCTCGCCAAGCTACCAGTCCGAGATCTTTTCGGTGATTTTTCTGTGCACGATCGTCGTGTTCGTGCTGCTGACGGTGTTTTCGATCTGGGGACTGAAGGACTGGCTCGATCGAACCAGCGTGCTGGGCGCGCTGGCGCTGATCCTGTTTTTCACCAAGGACGTGTGGCTGCCGGACAACATCAACGGCCTGATCCTGCTCTACAACTCCGACGTCGAGCCCGGCAGCGTGGTTCGGGTCCCCGAGCTGGATCTGTTCGCGGTCACGCTGCGCACCTCGCTGGTGCAGACGGTATTTCGCGACCTGGTCCAGCAGCACCTGATCGTCGTGCCCAACGCCAAGCTGCGCGGCGCCAAGATCGAGGTTCTCAGCAAGGCCGGATCCGGAGGCCTCAAAGACTATGTCGATTTCAACATCGGCTATCAGGTCCAGGGAGCACGGGTCGAGGAACTGCTCACTCGAGTTTGGGAGCGAGCCTGCGAGCTGGAGGCAGCCATCAACTCGGGCTCACCGCCGAAGATACGGCTGACCGAAAACGGCGATCACGCGATCGCCTGGCGGCTGTTCTACTGCGTGGGTAACGTCTATCGGCTGCTGCCGGCGCGCTACGCGATCAACCGGGCCGCCCACGAGGTGTCGACCGAGACCGGCATCGGGCTCAACACGCCTCTGACCCACACCGTGCTCCGTCCGGACGCCGATGCCGCCGCCGCCGCGCGGGTGCCCGACGATCATGGATGAACTCGAAGCGCCGTCGCCGATCAAACATCGCACAGCGTCGCGGTGCGACGCCAGTGAAACTGATGTGGAATGCGAGTTATGATCGTTGACGTGAAAGCCGTCGATCAGGCCAATACCTACCAAAGACTGCTGCTGCGCGCAACGCTGGCGCTGTGCCTGGTGCTGACCCAATCCCAGGCGATCGCCCACGGCTTCGATCACCTGCCCAGCGACGACAATCCGGTATGCGCAACCTGCGTGGCCGGTCAGACCCTGACCGCCGCCGACCACGACTCGTGGGCTCTACTGCTTCCGCTGGCACAACGCTTCCGGGATTCGTGCCTGCCCCAGCGTGCATTTCCGTCCACACCCACTCAGACCCAACAGGCCCGCGCTCCCCCGCCCACCCGCTAACGGCCACACGGCACCCTCAAATCTTTGTTTGCGGCCGCCGGATCGCCGGTCGCCGGATATTCAGACGGAGCGCTAGATTCGACATGAAAGTACAATCGATCCTCATCGCAGGAATCATTGGCCTGGGCTCACCGCTGAGCGAGGCAAGCACCACCCCTTTGCCTGAACTCGTCCAGTTGCGCGAGCAGTTGGACGAACTGAAGGCCGACTACGAGAGTCGCCTGTCCGCCCTCGAGCGGCGCCTGGCGGCGACCGAGGCAAGACTACGAGCTGCCGAGGCCTCGGCCGATGAAGCCGAGGAACTGGCCCGCGAACTGGCCTCGGCGCCTCAGCCCCAAACCAGCTCGCCGAGCGACTTCAATCCCGGCATCGGGGTCATCCTGACCGGCACCTATGCGGATGTCGGCCTCGACCCCGAGAGCTACGCGATTCCCGGATTTCAGCTCGGCGGCGAGACCGGGCCGGGCGCCGACGGGCTGTCGCTGGGCGAGACCGAGATCAATTTCAACGCCAACGTCGACGACAAGTTCTTTGGCAACCTGACCTTCGCGCTTGCCGACGAAGAGGGGGAACTCGAGGTCGAGCTGGAGGAGGCCTGGCTGCAGACCACCGCTATGCCGTCCGGCTTTAGCCTCACGGCGGGGCGGTTTTTTTCCGGCATCGGTTACCTGAACGGCTTCCATCGCCACGCCGACGCATTCGTCGACCGCCCGCTACCGTACCAGGCGTTCCTGGCCGGCCAATACCTCGACGACGGGGTGCAGTTGCGCTGGCTCGCCCCGACGGCCCGCTATCTGGAACTCGGCGCCGAGCTGATGCGCGGAGCGCGTTTTCCCGGCGGCGGCGAAGGCGGACAGGATGCGTACACGCTGTTCGCCAAAACCGGCGGCGACGTAGGACTTGCGCACAGTTGGAAGGCCGGCGCCTTTTACCTGGACGCCGATGTCGGCGAACGCGGTAGCGGTGAGGGGCACGGCAAGGGCGCCGCAGAGGCCTTTGCCGGCGACAGCCGGCTGTGGGGTCTGGAGGCCG
>JBFGYD010000467.1:0-2552 GCA_041587615.1 Lysobacterales bacterium | reverse complement strand
TGGTCATCGTCAGATCCGCAGCTTCGTTCTTCGCGAGGGTCGCATTACCGAAGCCCAGCGCCGGGCGCTAACTGAACTGTGGCCGCACTTTGGGATCGAGGCCGCCGAGGGCCCGCTAGCGCTGGCCGCGTCGTTCGGGCGCTCGCGGGCGACATATGTCGAAATCGGATTTGGCGACGGCGACGCGTTGATCCACATGGCGGCACGCGCGCCGGAGGCCAATTTTCTGGGCATCGAGGTGCACCGGCCCGGGGTCGGTAGCGCGCTCAACAAAGTCCACGACCGCGGGCTGGAAAATGTCCGCATCCTGTGCGCCGACGCGGTCGTGGTGCTGCGCGACCGACTGCCGCCTGCCAGTCTGGCCGGGGTGCGGATCTATTTTCCCGACCCGTGGCCCAAGAAGCGCCACCACAAGCGCCGGCTGATCAACCCTAAGTTCGCGCGCCTGCTCCATCGGGCGCTGGAACCCGGCGGCGTGCTGCACCTCGCCACCGACTGGTTGCCCTACGCCGAGTGGATGCTGTCGGTCCTCGAGGCCGACGGCGGTTTTTTGAATTTGTCTGGAGACGGCCGCTTCGCGCAGCGCCCGGATTGGCGACCGGAGACCAAGTTCGAGCGTCGCGGCCGCCGCCGCGGGCATCCGGTGCGAGATTTGATGTTCCAAGCGGCGTCGGCGACCGGCGTCGGCGAGCCCCGGGACCCCTGATGGAGTCCGAACTCGCTCTCACCCAAGACATGATCCTGGTGCTGTCGGTTCTCGGCGTGACCATTTTCCTGTTCGTGCTCGAGATTCTGCGGGTCGACGTGGTGGCGATCTGCGCGATGGTGATGCTCGGCCTGCTCGGGGTGCTGCCGCCCGAGCAGCTGTTCAACGGTTTCGCCAGCAACGCGGTCATCTCGATCATCGCGGTCATGATCATTGGCGCGGGCCTGGATCGAACCGGCGTGATGACCCAGGTCGCGAATTTCATTCTCCGGATCGGCGGCCGCACCGAGACCAGCATCATGCCGCTGGTTTCCGGTACCGTCGGCCTCATTTCCGGATTCATGCAGAACGTCGGCGCAACCGCGCTGTTCCTGCCGGTGATCAGCCGCATCGCCGCGCGCAGCGGGATTGCGCTCAAGCGCCTGCTGATGCCGATGGGTTTCTGCGCGATCATGGGCGGGACCCTGACCATGGTCGGGTCCTCGCCGCTGATCCTGCTGAACGACCTGATCCAGAACTCCAACCGCAACCTGCCCCCGGGCGCCGACACGGTGACCACGTTTCACCTGTTTTCGGTGACTCCGGTCGGTCTGTCTCTACTGGCTGCCGGGATCTTGTTCTTCCTCTCCGCCGGGCGTTTTCTGCTGCCCAAGGGCGACGCCGCGGAGGCCCCGACCCGAGAGCGCACGCGCAATTATTTCGCCAAAGTCTACGGCGTGCAGGGCCAGGTCTACGAACTGCTGGTGACCTCCGAAAGCCCGCTGGTGGGCCTGACCGTCGGCGAAGTCGAAGCGGCCGAGGACGCGCCGACCATCGTTGCGATTCGCAACGGCGACGACCGCCACCTGGCGCCGGCGACCGAAGAGATGATCTGGGTCGGCACCGTGCTCGGGATGATGGGCCGGCGCCGCGACATGAACGAATACGCGCAGGCCAACGAACTGGTCGTGCGGCCGCGACTGGCCAACTTCGGCAGTCTGCTCAATCCCACCCGCGCCGGCATTGCCGAGGGCGTGATCGCGCCCGGCTCGAAGCTGATCGGCAAGACCGTCTCGGACGTCGGCTTTCGCAAGCGCTACGGCTTCAGCGTGCTGGCGCTGCAGCGCGGCGACGAGGTTCACCGCCGCGAGTTTCGCGATTTCAAGCTCGCGATCGGGGACACGCTGGTGATCCACGGTACCTGGCGCGATCTCGCGCGGGTGTCGGAGGAGCGGGATTTCGTGCTGGTCAGCGATATCCCCAAGGAAGAGCAGCGGCCGCACAAGGTGAGCTGGGCGCTGCTGTTTTTCCTGCTTGCGATGGGCCTGATCATTTTTTCCGACTTTCGCCTGTCGATCTGCCTGCTGGTCGGCGCGCTGGGCATGATCATCACCGGGGTGATCAACATCGACGAGGCCTACAACGCGGTGAGCTGGAAGACGGTGTTCCTGCTGGCAAGCCTGATACCGCTGGGTCTGGCGATGGACATCAGCGGCACCGCCGCGTGGATCGCGCAGCACGCCATCGATCTGCTGGGAGACGTGTCCCCACTGGTGCTGCAGGCGCTGCTGGCCCTGCTGACCACGTTTTTCACGCTGGTGATGTCCAACGTCGGCGCCACCGCATTGCTGGTGCCGCTCGCGATCAACATCGCGCTGGCGGTCGGCGCCGACCCGGCGGTGTTCGCGCTGACCGTGGCGATCGCGACCTCGAATTCCTTCCTGATCCCGACCCACCAGGTCAACGCGCTGATCATGGGGCCGGGCGGTTACAAGGTCACCGATTTCATCCGCGCCGGCGGCATCATGACGCTGCTGTTCCTGGTGGTGTCGATCGCGATGCTCAACTGGCTTTATTGAACGACCCG
>JBFGYD010000466.1:0-2556 GCA_041587615.1 Lysobacterales bacterium | reverse complement strand
CGGAGACCATGCTGGGCGACACCGCGGTGGCGGTGCACCCGGACGACGAGCGCTATCGCGACCTCGTCGGCGCACAGGTCGAACTGCCCCTGACCGATCGCAGCATCACGGTGATCGCCGACGACTACGTCGATCCTGAGTTCGGCAGCGGCTGCGTGAAGATCACCCCGGCCCATGATTTCAACGACTACCAGATCGGCCAGCGCCACGGGCTCGAGCTGATCAGCGTGCTGACCGCCGACGCCACACTCAACGACAACGCGCCGCGCGCCTACCGGGGCCTGGACCGGTTCGAGGCCCGCCGCCGGATCGTGGCCGATCTCGAGGCCGAGGGCCTGGTGGAAAAGGTCGAGGACTACCGGACGAGCGTCCCCCGAGGCGACCGTTCCGGCGCCATTTTGGAACCGATGCTGACCGACCAGTGGTTCGTCCGCGCCGAACCGCTGGCCCGGCCGGCGATCGAGGCGGTGCGCAGCGGCCGGGTACGCTTCGTGCCCGCGAGCTGGGACCGAACCTATTACCAGTGGATGGAGAATATTCAGGACTGGTGCATCAGCCGCCAGCTTTGGTGGGGCCATCGGATCCCGGCCTGGTACGCCGACGACGGCACGATCTACGTCGGGCACTCTGAGGACGAGGTCAGGCAGCGTCACCGGCTCGATCCCGGCGTTCGGCTGCGCCAGGACGAGGACGTGCTCGACACCTGGTTCTCGTCCGCGCTGTGGCCTTTTTCGACCCTCGGCTGGCCCGATCAGACAACGCGGCTGAAGACCTTTTATCCAACCGACGTGCTGGTCACCGGCTTCGATATCATTTTCTTCTGGGTCGCCCGCATGATCATGATGGGGCTCAAGTTCATGGGCCAGGTGCCGTTTCGGGAGGTCTACGTGCACGGTCTGGTGCGCGACTCGCACGGCCAGAAGATGTCCAAGTCCAAGGGCAACATTCTCGATCCGCTGGACCTGATCGACGGCATCGACCTGGAGTCGCTGGTGGCCAAACGCACCAGCGGCCTGATGCAACCGGAGATGGCGCCGGCGATCGAGCGCGCCACCCGCCGCGAGTTTCCCGACGGCATCAAGGCCTTTGGCACCGACGCCGTGCGTTTCACTTTCGCCTCGCTGGCCAGTCAGGGCCGCGACGTGCGTCTCGACGCGGGCCGGGTCGAGGGCTACCGCAATTTCTGCAACAAGCTTTGGAACGCGGCCCGTTACGTGCTGATGAACGTGGCCGAGGATACGCCCGCCGGGGATCCGGCGGCCGGCTCGGTGTTCGACCGCTGGATCCGATCGCGGCTCGCCGCGACGGTCGCGACCGCGCGCGCGCAGATCGAGGCCTATCGGCTGGACCTCGCCGCGCAGGCGCTGTACGAATTCACCTGGCACGAATACTGCGACTGGTACCTGGAGCTGACCAAGCCGGTGCTGGCCCACGGCAGTCCAACCGCACAGGCCGCGACGCGGCAGACGCTGCTGACCGTGCTCGAGGCGCTGCTGCGGGCGCTGCATCCGCTGATCCCGTTCTTGACCGAGGAGATCTGGCAGCGAGTCGCGGCGCGGCTCGGCATCGATGAGCCGACCGTGATGCTGCGCCCTTACCCCTCAGCGTCGGACGAGGAGGCCGACCCCACCGCCGAGGGCGACGTCGAATGGCTCAAGACGATGCTGCTGGGGGTTCGCCAGATCCGTGGTGAGATGGACATCCCGCCGGGCCGGCCGCTGCCGGTGCTGCTGGAAGGCGGCGGGGAGGCGGACCGCGAGCGCATGCGCTTGCTGGAGCCGTTTTTTGTCGAGCTCGGCCGGATCGAATCGATCGCCTGGCTGAAGCATGACGACACGACTCCCCAGTCGGCAGTGGCGCTGGCCGGCAGCCTGAAGATCCACATCCCGCTCGCCGGCATCATCGACCCCGAGGAGGAAATCGCCCGGCTGACAAAAGAACGCGAAAAACTCGAGGCCGACGCCCGGCGCGCCGAACACAAACTGGCCAACGAACAATTCGTCGCCAAGGCGCCGCCGAGCGTGGTCGCGAAGGAACGCGCCAAGCTCAGCGCGGCCCAGGCCGCGGCGACGGAATTGCAAATTCAGATCGATCGGCTCAGCCGAAACTCGACGACCTCAGGGCCATGACCAGCGCGTCCTCGCGTCCCTCGTGGGCCGGATAATAATTGGGCCGGCGCCCGACGCAGCTAAACCCCTTCGCCTCGTACATCTTGATCGCGCGATGGTTGCTGGGACGCACTTCGAGGAAGATCGAGCGCGCCCGATGCCAGCGGGCCAGGTCGATCATGCGGTTCAGCAGACGCCGTCCGTGACCCCGACCCTGAAAATCCGGGGCCGCGCAGAGGTTCAGGATGTGCGCCTCACCGGCCGCGGTAGAGACAACCCCGTATCCGGCCAGCTCGCCCGCAAGTTCGAGCACCCAGCACGAGTAGCCGACCCGCACGCAGTCGGCGAAGATCCCCTCGCTCCAAGGGAACTCGTAGACCTGTCGCTCGATTGCCGCCACCGCCGACAGGTCGCTCTCCTGCATCGGACGGAAGCGCGGCAGCGGCGG
>JBFGYD010000465.1:0-2580 GCA_041587615.1 Lysobacterales bacterium | reverse complement strand
TGGGGGTCAGCGTCGGCGATCCCAACAACGACGGTTGGCCGGATCTCTACCTGAGCAACTTCGGCTCGAACCAGCTCTGGCTCAATCGCGGCGACGGCACGTTCGCCGACGCGACCGCTGCCAGCAGCGCCGACGATGCCCGCTGGAGCGTGACCGCGGTGTTCGTCGACTACGACGGCGACGGCTGGCAGGACCTTTACATCGTCAACTATGTCAATTTCTCCTTCGTCAACGCCAAGACTTGCCGCTCGCACTACGACGCGCCGGATTACTGCTCCCCGCAGTCGTATCGTCCGGCTTCCGATCGGCTGCTGCGCAATCGCGGCGACGGCACGTTCGAAAACGCGACTGCCAAGGCCGGGTTCGAGGGCGCCGAGGGCCCGGGGCTGGGCGCGGTCAGCGGCGACTTCAACTCAGACGGCCGGATCGACCTGTACGTGGCCAACGACGGCGCGGCCAATTTCCTGTGGATCAACCAGGGCGCGGGCCGCTTCCGCGACGACGCGCTGCTGGCGGGCGTCGCGGTCAACATGGCGGGGACACCGGAGGCGAGCATGGGGGTGGACGCCGGGGATTTCGACGGCGACGGCGACCTGGACCTGTTCATGACCCATCTGGATCGCCAGACCAACACCCTGTACGTCAACCAGGGCCAGGGCTGGTTCACCGACCGTTCTACCGGCAGCGCGCTGGCCGCGAGCAGCTTTGCGTTCACCGGCTTTGGCACCCTGTGGTTCGATTTCGACAACGACGGCTGGCTGGATCTCTTCAGCGCCAACGGCGCCGTGATCAAGGACGAACTGCAGCTCGCGGGCGGCGACAAGTTTCCGCTCAAGCAGCACAACCAGCTCTGGCGCAATCGCGGCGACGGGACCTACGAAGACGTCTCCGAACGGGCGGGGCCGGCGTTTCAACGGCTGCGAGTCAGCCGCGGCGCGGCGTTCGGCGACGCCGACAACGACGGCGACACCGACGTGCTCGTGACCAACAACGCCGGTCCGGCGGAGTTGCTCGAAAACCGGATCGGCCAACGGGGCTCGTGGCTCGGACTGGAGCTGCGCAATCCGTCGGGCGGTCACGCGCTGGGCGCGAAGGTCGAACTCGCGCTGGACGACCGGGTCCTGGTGCGGCGCGTGCGGGTGGATGGGAGTTATGCATCGGCCCACGACCCGCGGGTCAGGTTCGGCCTGGCGACACGGCGCAAACCGGTCTCGGTCGTCGTCACCTGGCCTGGGGGCTCGAAACAGACATTCGAGAGATTGGATCTGAACCGCTACCACAAAATTCGGCAGAGCCCCCCGCCATGACTCCCGCGGCTCGGCTCGGCGTGCGCCGCTTGTCCCGGGGCTCGGCGGTCCTGGCCGGTCTCGCTCTCGCCTGGGCCGCGCTGGCGATCGAGCCGATCGGACATCCCGACACTGGCGCGCTCAGCCCGGGGGTCGCCCAGGCGATTTCCGCGGCCCGGGCGAAGATCGCCGAAGCCGAGGGCGCGCCGGCGGGATCGGACTACGGAGAACTCGGGATGGTGTACCAGGCCCACGAGTTCAACCGGCCCGCGACCCAGGCCTATCGCAACGCGGTCCTGCTGGCCCCCAACGACGCGCGCTGGCCGTATCTCCAGGCCGTCATCGCCTACGATGAGGGTCGCTTTGACGAGGCGGTGGCCGGCTTTTCGCGGAGTCTGGCCGTCAATCCCGACTTTCCGGCGGCGCGGATCCGCCGGGCGCGGGCGCTGCTGCAGCTCGGGGACCGGGACGCGGCCAAGATGGAATTGCAGCGCGTGCTCGAGACGTCCGAATCGGCGGCCGCCCACGCCGAACTCGGCGAGATCGCGCTGCTGGAGGATGACCACCGGCGTGCGGCCGAACACCTGGAGCAAGCTCTGGCGCTGCAGCCTCAGGCGCGGCGGCTACACTACCGGCTGGCGCTCGCGTATCGAGGCCTGGGCGAAGTCGAGCGCGCCCGCGGCCATCTGGCCCAGCGCGGCGGGGGCGAGCCGCGCTTCGAGGACCCGCCGTACGAAGCGATGCGCAGTCGGTCCCGCAGCTATTCCTTTTATTTGAGCCAGGGCCTCTCCGCGTCGCGCAAAGGTGACTACGCCGCTGCGCTGTCGCTGATGCGCCAGGCGGTGGCGGCCAATCCCGAATCGGCCGAAGCCAGGGTGCACCTGGCTCGCGCGCTGGAGGCCAACGGTGACTTGGACGCCGCGCGCGGCGAGCTGAACGCATTGCTGGAGCGAGTGCCCGATCATCCGCTGGCGCATTTCAACCTGGGCGTGCTGGCCGAACTGGGTGCCGAGGACTTGGTTGCGATCGGCCATTACGAACGGTCGGTGGCGGTCCAACCCGAGCTGTTCGAGGCACATCTGCTGCTGGCCAACGGCCTGATGCGGACGGCTCAGTTCGCTCGGGCCGCGGCGCACTACGACGCGGCGCTCGGGTTGCGCCCGGAACGCAGCGAACTGCTGCTGCGCCGCGCGGTCGCCGAGCAGGCGGCCGGCGACTGTGGGGCGGGGGTTGCCTCCCTGCTCGCTCTGGTCAGACGCCTGCCGGAAGACCCCGAAGCGCTGCTCGCTTACTC
>JBFGYD010000464.1:0-2587 GCA_041587615.1 Lysobacterales bacterium | reverse complement strand
GAGACGTCCGCCGGCGGTGCGTTGCGCAGCCCGGTCGTGTCGAAGTAATAACTCGAGGCGCGTCGCGGCAGCAGCGCCCGGGTTCCGGCATCAGTGGTATCGGTCATGCCCGCGGGTGCCAGGACGTGCTGGGTCAGAAGCTCCGCGTAGGGCTTTCCCCCGGCCAGCTCGAGCACCCTCGCCAGCACCGAGAATCCCGCCGAGCTGTAGACGCTCTCGGTGCCCGGCTCAAAAACCAGCGCCTTGTTGGCGGCCAGCGTGACCATGCTGGCCGGCGTTTGCGGCAAGGTCTCATCCAGGTCTCCGGTGACCCGATGCGGGATTCCCGAGCTGTGGTTGAGCAGGTCACCGACCGTGATTTCATCGGCGCGCGGGAACTTGGGAAGGAACTTCGTAAGCGGGTCGGTCAGCGTCACTTGGCCAGCCTCGAGCAGACGAGCCAGAATCACGATCGTCATCGGCTTGTTGATCGAGCCCACGCAGAATCGCGTTCGGGGCGAATTTGGGACGTGATGCTCATGGTTGGCCAGACCAAAAGACCGCTCGTAGGCGATCGAGCCGTCTCTGGCGATCAGCAGCGTGCCGGACAAATGCCCGGCATCGACGAACGGCTGAACAAAGCGGTCGACCCGCTGATCCAAAGGCTCGCGCGGCGCCGCGAACTCAGCAGCCGCGCCGACTCCAGTGGTCGCCGCCAGCAGCAAGAGCGCGCCACCCCATCGCAAAGAATTACCCAGCATGTCTCTCCTCCTAGTTTCCGTTCGAATCAGGCCCCGCGCTGAACCGTTGCGCGCTCCCGTCCGTCGCCCGACGCCGTGGCGCTATGATAAGAGACGTTGCCGAGCCAAGAACGTTAACAGGCAAGCGCAGAACGGTCGGCCGTCCGGGGCGGTCAAGTCAGGCTCAAATTCGACCAAAGGCCTTCATGGACGGCTCTCCCGCTGCCCCCGTCTGGCGCTGATAGATACGATGGCGTATGATCAGCCGGACCGACGGGAGCGGCGACGGTCGCTCCCGTTTCGTGTGTCTGAGAGTCGTCAAGATAGTGAATGAAATCGCCATTCTGGCTCTGGAAGACGGCTCCGTCTTCCGCGGCCAAAGCGTTGGCGCGCGCGGCAGCGCGGTCGGCGAAGTCGTGTTCAACACCGCCATGACCGGGTATCAGGAGATCCTGACCGACCCGTCGTACGCGCGCCAACTCGTGACCTTGACCTATCCGCACATCGGCAATACCGGCTGCAACCCGGCCGACGAGGAGTCTCCTCGCCCGATGGCCGAAGCCCTGATCATTCGCGAGGTCCCGACCGCGGCCAGCAGCTGGCGCAGTTCCGAGAACTTGAGCGCCTACCTCGAGCGGGCCGGGCTGCCGGCGATCGCCGACATCGACACCCGACGTCTGACCCGGCTGCTGCGAACCAAGGGGGCGCAAAACGGCTGCCTGCTGGCCGGCGACGGGGCCGAGGTCGACGAGGCACTCGAGCGCGCGCGTGCGTTTCCGGGTCTGAAAGGCATGGACCTGGCGCTCGAGGTGAGCACGACCGAAACCTATTGCTGGGAAGAGGGCAGTTACGACCTGGACGAGGTCGGGTTCGGCGCCGGGGGCCGCGACCGGCACGTGGTAGCCTACGATTTCGGCATCAAGCGCAACATCTTGAGGCTGCTCGCAGACCGCGGCTGCCGGGTGACGGTGGTGACCGCCGACACCGGCGCCGACGAGGTCATGGCCCTGGCTCCAGACGGCGTGTTCTTGTCCAACGGGCCGGGCGATCCCGAGCCCTGCGGGTACGCGATCGAGGCCATCAGGGAACTGCTGCGGCGCGGCGTGCCGCTGTTCGGCATCTGTCTGGGACACCAGCTGCTGGCGCTGGCCTGCGGCGCGCGCACCGAAAAGATGAAATTCGGACACCATGGCGCCAACCATCCGGTCGAGGAACTGGCCACCGGCCGGGTTCTGATCACCAGCCAGAACCACGGCTTCGCGGTGGCCGAGAATTCGCTGCCCGCGGCGCTCGAGGCCACCCACCGATCACTGTTCGACGGCTCCCTGCAGGGCATCGCGCACCGCGACTTGCCGGCGTTCGGATTTCAGGGCCACCCCGAGGCCAGTCCCGGTCCGCACGACGTTAACGGGCTGTTCGACCAGTTCATCGACTCGATGGACGCGGCTCGCGCGCCCGCGGTGGCCGACGCCGGCGCGCTCAGGGGCTGAAATCATGCCCAAACGCACCGACATCAAAAGCGTCCTGATCATTGGCGCCGGCCCGATCGTCATCGGTCAGGCCTGCGAATTCGACTACTCCGGGACGCAGGCCTGCAAGGCTTTGAAGGAGGAGGGCTTCAGGGTCATTTTGGTCAATTCCAACCCGGCCACGATCATGACCGATCCCGACATGGCCGACGCGGTGTACGTGGAGCCGCTCCAATGGGGTGCGATTTCGAAGATCATCGAGCGGGAGCGACCCGACGCGGTGCTGCCGACGATGGGCGGTCAGACCGCCTTGAACTGCGCGCTGGACCTGGCCAGCCGCGGCGTGCTCGAGGAATTCGGGGTCGAGATGATCGGCGCCAGCCGCGACGCGATCGACAT
>JBFGYD010000463.1:0-2601 GCA_041587615.1 Lysobacterales bacterium | reverse complement strand
TCGGCAGCGCCTATCTGGCCGAGTTGTTCGAGCGCTACGGCCACCCGCTGCCGGCCCTGGCGGCCTACAACGCGGGGCCCGACGCGGTCGACCGCTGGCACGACCTCGACCTGCCGCTCGAGCCGGACCGCTGGATCGAAACCGTGCCTTATTTCGAGACCCGCGACTACCTGGCACGGGTCATCGCATTCGCGACGATTTACGACTGGCGCAGGGAGGGTAAGATGGTGCCGCTGACGCTGCGAATGCCGGCGCTGGATCGATCTCCCGGGCGCCCCGACTTCGGCGCTCGAGGCAGTGTGGCGCCGATTTGTCCGCGGTCGGGCTAAGCAGGTGTTAAGAGGCGAGACAATGAGCAAGATCTGTATTTTGGGGGGCAGCGGGTTTGTCGGCACCCACCTGGTCAACCGCCTGTATCCAAACTGCCGCGAGGTGCTGGTCATGTGCCGCAATCCCGGCGCGCGGCGGGATGCATCGATGATTCCGGGAGTCCGTTTGGCCGCTGCCGACGGCCGCGACGTCGACGGCCTGGCGCGCCACTTCGACGGCGCCAGCGCGGTCATCAACCTGGTTGGCATTCTCAATGAGAGAGGCTTTGGCGGTAAGGGTTTTCAGCGCGCCCACGTCGATCTGACGGCGGCCGCGCTGGCCGCGTGCGATGCGGCCGGGGTGCGCCGCTTTCTGCAGATGAGCGCGCTCAACGCCGGCCGTGGCGAGTCGTACTATCTGAAAACGAAGGGCGCCGCCGAAGCCCTGGTGCGGGAGGCGCAGGGAATTGACTGGACGATCTTCCAGCCTTCGGTGATCTTCGGTCCCGGCGACGGTTTTATGAACCGCTTCGCGGCGCTGCTGAAAATTGCTCCGGTGCTGCCGCTGGCGTGCCCGAACACGCGCTTTCAGCCGGTCTACGTGGGCGACGTCGGCGCCGCGTTTGCGCGCGCTCTCGCGCGACCCGACAGCATCGGTCAAACCTACCAACTGGGTGGGCCGCGCACCTATACGCTACGTGAACTGGTGGGCTACGTGCGCGACGTGCTGGGCCTGAAGCGCTGGATCGTCGGTCTGCCCGACCCGCTGGCTCGGCTGCAGGCGCTGGTCATGGACTTCGTGCCGGGCAAGCCGTTCTCCAGCGACAACTACAAATCGCTCAAGCTCGACAGCGTGGTAGAGCAAGACGGTCTGGCGCGCCTGGGCGTCGCCGCGACCCCGCTGGAGGCGATCGCCCCGGGTTACCTCGGCCCGGGCTCGCGCGCGGCACGCTATCATTCGTTGCGCCGCGCCCGGCGCTGATGCCGGGCGAATCTCAGGCGCCCGCCGCGCCCGATCCCGCGACGCAGGGGCTCCAGGTTTACCTGGTCGGCGGCGCGGTCCGCGATGAACTGCTGGGAGTGTCGGCCAGAGATCGCGACTGGGTCGTGGTCGGCGCCACCGCCGAGCAGATGGCGGCGCTAGGCTACCGGCCGGTGGGCAAGCAGTTTCCGGTATTCTTGCACCCGCGTACTCACGAGGAGTACGCGCTGGCCCGGGCCGAGCGCAAGATCGGGCCCGGCTACCGAGGCTTCGAGTTCGACACCGCGCCGACCGTGTCACTGGTCGATGACCTGTCACGCCGCGACCTGACCATCAACGCCATCGCCCGCGAGCCCGGCGGTCGGATCATCGATCCTTTCGGGGGACGGGCGGATTTGAAGCGAAAGCGCCTGCGGCACGTCTCGCCGGCGTTCGCCGAAGACCCGGTTCGAGTGCTGCGGGTGGCGCGATTCGCGGCCCGTTACGCGGCCGCTGGGTTCCGGGTCGCCGCCGACACCGAGGGGCTGATGCGCTCGATGGTTGCCGCGGGCGAGGTCGACGCGCTGGTCGCCGAGCGCGTCTGGCACGAGCTGCGCCGGGCCCTGGCGGAACCGACCCCGAGCGCCTTCATCACGACGTTGAAAGACTGCGGTGCGCTGGCTCGGGTCCTGCCCGAGGTCGACGCGCTGTTCGGCGTGCCGCAGCCGCCGGAGCATCATCCCGAGATCGACAGCGGACTGCACCTGCTGCTGGTACTGGACCAGGGCGCGGCGATGGGGCTCGGCGCAGAAGCCATGTTCGCGTGCCTGACCCACGATCTGGGCAAGGCGTTGACCCCGCCCGAGCAATGGCCGCAGCATCATCGCCACGAGCGGCTTGGGCTCGAGCCGCTGGCGGCGATGTGCGAGCGGCTGAATGTGCCGCGCGCCTTCCGACGGCTGGCCGAACGGGTCTGCCGGCATCATCTCGAGGCCCACCGGGCCCTGGAGCTGAAACCGGCCACGGTCTTGAAGCTGATCGAGGCCGCCGACGGGCTGCGCCAGCCGCGGATGTTCGATGAGTTTCTGGCGGCTTGCGAAGCCGATGCCCGCGGGCGCGTTGGCCTGGAACGGAAGCCGTACCCGCAGCGCGCCTACCTGGCCCGGGCGCGCGACATCGTGGCCGCGGTGGACGGCTCAAAAGTCGAAACCGCCGGTCGCAGCGGTCCCGAAATTGCTGCCGAGCTGCGCCGCAAGCGGCTCGACGCTCTGGCCGAACTCAGACGGCAGCTCTAAAAAGGGGCCATAAAAATGGGGCCAGGTTCATTTTTCT
>JBFGYD010000462.1:0-2605 GCA_041587615.1 Lysobacterales bacterium | reverse complement strand
ATCATCGACAGCAGCTCCAGCAAGGTCGACTTGCCGGAGCCGCTCTCGCCGACGAACGCCTGCTTGGTGCCGCGTTCGATATCCAGGTGCGGGACGGAAAGCCGAAATTCGGTTCCTCCCGCGGTGTAGCTCTTGACCGTGTTGCGCAGGCTGAATACCGGGGCGCTCAGGGCAACGCCTCCAGCAGCAGCGGATACACCGAGTCGCCGTCTACCGGACCGCCGTCCAGCGAGACCCACAGGTCGACGTTGTT
Organism: Lysobacterales bacterium; assembly: GCA_041587615.1. Classification (GTDB taxonomy): domain Bacteria; phylum Pseudomonadota; class Gammaproteobacteria; order Xanthomonadales; family SZUA-38; genus JBFGYD01. Next base: position 2,352 of record JBFGYD010000462.1, on the reverse strand, counting down.
GTGAATGGCCTGGTAATAGGCCACCTTGCCGTCGAGCTGGTTGATAAACTCGAACTGGCGCTGGGCCGACCACTGCTGCCAGGTGCTCAAGTCCAGGTTCATGACCTCGCTGCGGTAGGGCAGTCCCTCGAGGTATTCCCGCATGTAGCCCAGTTCAGCCAGGCTGGCGCCGCCGGTCATCGCGCTGGTGGTCTTGGCCGCCTCCGGATCGCGGCTGATGGTCGCGGCCAGGCTCTTGAGTTCGTTCAGAAAATCGTCCGGCGCCAGCGCCCCCTCCTCCGCGGTCTCGAGTACCTTTTGCAGCACCTCGTGCAAATCGCTGAACTGGTCCCGGGTCAACAGCACGCGCACGTCGACCGCCCGTTCGGCCGGATTGTCGAAATCGCGATCCACCATCCACGCGTCAAACAGCGCGGGCACCGCCTGGCCGGTCTGGTCCTTCAGATACCGCATCCTCAGCGCATAGCCCAGTTTGGCCACCTTTTGCTGGAACGCGGCCAGTTCGGTGTCGGCCGCCGCCTCGGCAACCCGCAGCGGGGCCCGTCCGCTGGCGGCGCCGCGCACCTGCTCGGTCAGCTGTCGGGTCATCGCGCCCAGCGCTTGTTCGAAGCTGGCCAGGTCCCCGGTCGCCACCGGATAGTAGAAATCGCCGATCCCGCTGATCGTGCTCAAGCGCCGATACTGGTCCTCGGCGTAAGCGTGGTTGCCCGCCCCCTCCGGGGTCCTCAGATGCATGACCCCGAGGATGATGTCGTTGTCCAGCGCAAGCCGCCGCAGCGAGGCCGCGTCCAGACCGGTGGCTGCCAGCGGGTCACCGCTGGTGCGCGGTCCGGCGTCGGTGATCAGAATGACGTAACGGGCGTAAAAGCCGTCCCAGTCGATTCCCTCGATCGCCTTCACGATGCCGGCGTAGGCGTCCTCGTTGAAGCCCTGGCTGGACACGGCGGCCGGCTGAACCGAGCGGATCCGGGCCAGAAACTCATCCCCGCTCAAGCCGTCAGTCAGGGTCGCGTAAACGCGGGTGTCGAACTCCAGACCCGGCGCCGCCCCGACGTTGTCGCGGTAGGCCACCAGCCCGTAGCTGACCCGGTCGGACAGCTCGGCCGCGGCCATCGAATCGTAGACCCGACGCATGGTCGAGCGGGTGCGCTCGATGTAGGGCCCCATCGAAATCGTCGAGTCGATCACGAACACGACGCCGGCCCGGTACAGCCCCCCCGCGGGGGTCGGATCGCGCAGCGGCACCGTAGCCACGTGCAGCAGCCGGCCCTGATGGGAGCCGATCAGCACGTCCTCGTGGTCCAGGATCGGCACCAGGTAAAAGTCCCGCCGGATGTCGATGTAGCCCTCGGGCTGGATCGCCGCGACCGGCGATTCCGCGGCGAGGCCCTGCTCGGCCCGGGCTCTCAGATCCCGGTAGGCGGCCGCGTCGTTGCCCTCGATCAGCGTATTCAGCGAATCACGGTCGCCAAACAGCAGCACCCTGGGCTGGTTGGCGGGATCTTTGAAGCCCACGGTCAGGGTCTGCTTCCAGTCGATGCCCTCGGCGGCCGGCAACCAGCCCTCGATCGTACCGTAGCTGTCGGTTCCGACCTTGAGCCAAGCCTCGCCGCCGACCTCGCGACGCTCATAGACGTACATCGCGGTGAACGGGGCCACCGGCCGGCGCTCGCTCGACGGTGGGTCGAGGCTTGCGGCCAACGCGGCTCCAGGCACCGCGATCACGCGCTGAAACAGGGCGGTCTTGCCCTCCAGCGTCAGGGGCCGCGTGCCCTGCGCCCGAACGCTGTCCGGGGCGCAGCCGACCAGAACCAAAACCGCCAGACAAATAATGCTTCGGATCACGGGCTCACTCCCATTGCAGTAGCAGTCGTTCGGCTTCGGCGTTGCCTTCCTCGGCGGCCAGCTCGGCCCATACCTTCAGCGCCTCAAGCCGTTCCCCGGCCAGCGGATCCCCGGCCTCCTGGGCCTGCCGGTACCACTTGTAGGCCTGAAAAGGATCGGGCTCGTCCATCAAACCGGCCTCATTAACAAAATGCAGAGGGTCGTACATCGCGGCCAGCTCGGCCGCGGCCGGCGCGTGTTTGCCGCGCGCGGCGAAGAAATACAGCAACTGGGCATCGGCCATGCGCCCGGCGGCGCGAAATTCTCGGGCTCGCTCCAGCGCGGCGGCATGATCCACTCCGGCCGGATCGCTCTTGAGAGCCGCGATGACCTCGCGCGCACTGTCGCCCCGTTCCTCCGCGGTGGCGGGCGGCATCACGGGTTCCACCGGGATCGGCGCGACGTCCGGCGTCGAAGGCTCCGACTCGATGCATTGGGACAGGGCGTCGTCGGCGGCCGCGGCCATGT
>JBFGYD010000461.1:0-2605 GCA_041587615.1 Lysobacterales bacterium | reverse complement strand
GGCGCCGGACGCACCGATACTGCTGCTGACCCACGGCTGGCCGGGGTCGGTATTCGAGTTTTACCGGGTGATCGGACCGCTGGCGCATCCGGAACGATTCGGCGGCACAATCGAAGACGCGTTCACCGTGGTGTGCCCGGCTCTGCCCGGCTTCGGGTTCTCGGGCGCGCCGCCCGCGCCGATGGGGCCGCGCGAGCTCGCTGACCTGTGGGTCGGCTTGATCGAGGGAGCGCTGGGGCGCGAATGGGTCTTCGCCCAGGGCGGCGACTGGGGCTCCATCATTAGCTCCTGGCTGGCCCTGCGCTATCCTCGGCGGGTGCGGGCGATGCACCTCAACATGGTCCCGCTGAAACCGTATCTGGGACCCGGCACGCGGCCGCTGTCGGACGACGAGCGTGCGTGGATCAAAAAATCCAAAAAGCGTATGGCCCGGGCGATGGGGTATTTTCAGATCCAGGGCACCAAGCCCGATTCGCTGGCCTATTCGCTGGCCGATTCGCCGGCCGGCCAGGCAGCCTGGATCGTCGAGAAATTTCAGCACACGCCTTGGGCCGAGCCCGGCGAGCTGAGCCATTTCAGCATGGATGAGATGATCACCAACGTGATGTTCTATTGGGCGACCAACAGCGCGCTGACGTCGAGCTGGATCTACCAGGCGGTGACCGAGGGCGGTGGACTGGAGCTCGGGGCGACCGAGGACGGCAGCGCGGAGCGGATCGAAGTACCGACCGGATTTTTCCTGGCGCCGTTCGACTTGAGTCCGATTCCGCCCCAGAGCTGGCTGGAACGAGCCTACGACGTGCGCCACTTTCAGCCGCAGGACGAGGGCGGACACTTCGCCGCGCTGGAAAGGCCAGAGCCCTTTGTTCAGGACGTGCGCGCGTTTTTCAGGGCGTTTCGCTGAGCTGCATCACTCGCGCGACGATGCGCAGCGGGCCCCCGCTGCCGCCGGCGATCTTCATCGGCAGCGCGACGACCCAGACGCCGGTGGCCGGCAACTCGTCGAGCCTGGCCACGTTTTCGAACACCGGCACGGCCGCGGCGGCGAGCACCTGATGGGCATCGTAGGTCTTCGACTGGCCGCGGTCGATGCTGGCCGTATCGATCCCAACGGCGCGGAGCGCGCGCGATGACACCAGCCAACGCGCCGCCTCCGGATGCAATCCCGGAAAGTGCAGTGCGGCCACGCCATCGGGACCGCGCAACGCGGTACCGAGATACCGTTCGGGATCGGGCCAGAAGCGTCCGTAGCCAGTGCGCAGCAGCACGATCGACGCCGGCGGAATCGGACCGTGTTCGCGTTCCCATGCGGTCAGGTCCGCGACCTGGATCAGGTAGTCCCGATCGGACAACGCGCGGGCGGAAACGTCGACCACGACCGCGTCGCCGATCAATCGCTCCAGCGGGATTTCGTGGTTGGCCGGCTGCCCCTCGCCGAAATGAATTGGCGCGTCCAGGTGGGTGCCGCCGTGTTCGGCGGTGGCGAACTTGTAGGCGCTATAATAAAAACCGGCACCGGTGCGGCCGGCGAACACGGTTTCGAGCTGGAACGGATCCGACGTTGGCCAGTAGACGGTATCAGGCGAGAAGGCGTAGGTCAGATCGATCCAAGTCGCCGGGCCCTCGTCCCCGGCTAGCGGCACCGTTGAGACGGAGAGCATTACCGCCCCCAGTACCCGCAGCAGGACTCTCGATTGGCGCATGGGTCGGTCCTCCGCCGATCAGCTCCGACCTTCAGTTTAACCCGCATGCGGCGGGGCCTTAACCGGCGCCGCGCCTGGAGCCCGAAAAACAAGGCCCGCCGAAGCGGGCCTTGTTGGCGGGCTAAGGACTGATCAGATCGACCCAGTTCTGCATCGCGCCGCCGCTGCAGCCGAACTTGACGTGCCCGTTGCCGAGTCCCTGAGCGGCGATGATCTGCTCGCAGGAGCAGCCGCCGGTGTCTCCGACGGTGAAGCTCAAGCCCGGGCCGTTGCCGTTGGGCGGCACGGTGTCGAATACGCCGTCGCCGTCGGTCAAAGCGAAGCGATTCACTCCAAGCCCGCGGGTCGGCACGCCTTCGGGAATCACCGTATCCGGACAGAGGTCGCCGTCGTTGGGCACGCCGTCGGCGTCGGCGTCCTTCAACACGTAGACCACCAGGCCGTCGTGGTCCGATGCGCGCAGCGGTAAGTTTGCCGGCGTTGTGCCGTCGTTGATCAGATCGAGGGCCGCATCGGCGTTGCCCCGGCCGTACGCGGCGCCGGTGACCTCGCCTGCGAGCCCGCTGGAGGTCAGAGCGTGGTCCAGGGCCTGGGCGGAACCCCTGAAGATGAACGAGTAGCGTTGGTCGGCGGCCAAGCCCAGCACCTGGTTGTCGAGGTTCGGCTCCACCAGGTCCGGCAGGCAGGTGACTTCGCTGCAGACCAGACTCGTGGTCGGGTCGAAATCGCCCTCGATGACGCTGAGCGCGTCGACGTAGCCGTCGGTGAACTCGAACGCGTTGAAATCGCCCAGGACCACCAGCCGCAGGTCGGGATCCGCGCCCTGCAGGTCCTGGACCTTCATCGCGATCGACTCGGCCTGGGTCAGCCGCTTCAGGCGCACCCGGGTGCCCTCCGACCCG
>JBFGYD010000460.1:0-2606 GCA_041587615.1 Lysobacterales bacterium | reverse complement strand
GAACGCATCCTGCCGATGTGGGACTGGGTCGGCGGGCGCTATTCGCTGTGGTCGGCGGTCGGTCTGCCGATCGTCGCGGCGATCGGCGAGTCCGGCTTCAAGGAGCTGCTGGCCGGCGCCGCCGCGGTCGACGATCATTTCCGTCGCGAGCCGCTGGGACGTAATCTGCCGGTGCTCGTTGCGCTGCTGGGGATCTGGCAGCGCAACGTGGCCGGGCTGCCCAGCCACGCCGTCGTGCCTTACGATGAAAGGCTCAAATCGCTGCCCGAGTACCTTCAGCAGCTCGACATGGAGAGCAACGGCAAGTCGGTCGGCGCGGCCGGAGAACCGCTGGCGCGGGCCACCGGACCGCTGATCTGGGGCGGCATCGGGACCAACGCCCAGCATGCGTTCTTTCAGTGGCTGCACCAGGGCAGCGACGTCGTACCGGTGGATTTCATCGCGGTGCGCGACCCCGACCACGACTATCGCGAACATCATCGCCAGCTGATCGCCAATCTGCTCGCGCAGGCCACCGCGCTGATGCGCGGCCGGAACCTGGCGGAGACGCGTGAGGCGCTGCGCACTCAAGGGGTGACCGGGGCCGAGCTGGAACACCGGGCCGCGCATTCGTGCTTCGCGGGCAATCGGCCGAGCAACCTCATCATGCTCGAGCGGCTGTCCCCGCGGGCGCTGGGCAACCTGCTGGCGCTCTACGAACACAAGGTATTCGTACAAAGCTGGATCTGGGGGATCAACGCCTTCGACCAGTGGGGGGTGGAGTTGGGCAAGACGCTCGCCTCGAGCATCGAACCGCAGCTCGATCAAGGCCCGGGCGGCGACGACGACCCGACGCTGGATCACTGGATCGAATGGCTGCGGCGCTAGCGCAAAGACGCAAAGACGCAAAAAGACGGTATGTGAGTCGGATTGTGGGCGGACCCCGCTTTCCCGAGGTGCTTCATCAAAAACTGCGCACCGACATCGGGGGCGAATTGCCCCTGGATTCGGCCGAACGAGAGGCCCTGCGCCTTGGCGCCTTTTTAGCGGTGCTGGGCCAGGGCCCAGTCCACGTGTTCCCGAACCAACTCCGACGGATGGTCGCGGCGGGCCTCGAGCGCGGCGATGACCGCGGCGCTGGTCGGCGCGTTGCCGAGCGCCACCGCGATGTTGCGCAGCCAGCACGGGTAGCCGATGCGGCGGATCGCGCTGCCCTCGGTGCGGCGCAGGAATTGGTCCTCGCTCCAGGCGAACAGTTCCACCAGCCGGGGCGCGTCGAGGCGCTGGCGCGGTTGAAAATCGTCCTCGCCGCTGGCGCGCGCGAATCGGTTCCACGGACAGATCAGCTGGCAATCGTCGCAGCCGTAGATCCGGTTGCCGACCAGCGGCCGCAGCTCGAGCGGCATCGACCCCTTTAGCTCGATCGTCAGATACGAGATGCAGCGGCGCGCGTCGACCTGAAACGGCGCGACGATCGCCTGCGTCGGGCAAACGTCCAGGCAGCGCCGGCACGCGCCGCAATGCTCCGCGGCCGGCGCATCGACCGGCAGCGGCAGATCGGTGAACAGCTCGCCGAGAAAAAACCATGAGCCGGCCCGGCGGCTCAACAGATTGCTGTGTTTGCCGATCCAGCCCAGGCCGGCTTTCTCGGCCAGCGCCTTCTCCAGCACCGGTGCGGAATCCACGAATGCGCGGTAACCGAACGGCCCGACTTGTTCGCCGATGCGATCGGCCAGGCGCTGGAGTCGTTTGCGCATCAGCTTGTGGTAATCGCGCCCGAGGGCGTAGCGGGACACGAATCCGAGTTCGTGGTCATCTAGCACGCGCTGCGGATCCGCTGCCGCCGCGGGCAGGTAGTCCAAGCGCACCGAAATGATCCGCAGGGTGCCGGGCTCGAGTTCCGCCGGACGGCTGCGGCGGGTGCCGTGCCGCTCCATGTAGCCCATCTCGCCGTGATAGCCGCGCTCGAGCCAGCGTTTCAGATGCGCCTCGTGGCGTCGCAGGTCGGTATCGGCGATGCCGACGGCCTGGAAGCCCAGTTGGCGGCCCCACTGCTTGATTTGTCGGGCCAGATCGGCCCACTCGGCGGCGCCGGTGCTCGCCGTCCCGGCGGCGGCCGGCCGCTTGGTGGGTGGACTGGCCATCCGCCGAGTATAGCCCGGGGCGGGCTTGCGATGAGCCCATGGGTCCCGGCTGGATTCGACCCCGGTGCGGCGAACCGCCGGATGATGGATACTAGAGGCCATTTCGAATGACCACGAGGAACCCCGGTGCTTCCCGACCGCCTCTACACCGCCGAGCAGACACGCGCGCTGGACCGGGCCGCGATCCAGGGTCACGGCGTGCCCGGCTACACGCTGATGCAGCGTGCGGGCGAGGCCTGCTGGACCACGATCGCTCAGCGCTGGCCGGCGGCCGGTGCCGTCACGGTCTATTGCGGCGCCGGCAACAACGGTGGCGATGGCTACGTGATCGCCCGTCTGGCCCGCGCCGCCGGCCGGTCGACGCAGGTCAGGGCGTTGTCCGACCCCGCTCGGCTGAGCGGGGACGCGGCTCGGGCGCACGCTGACTACGCCGGCGCCGGGGGTGAGGTTGAACCCTTCGAGGCCAATGTCCAACCGCGCGGG
>JBFGYD010000459.1:0-2609 GCA_041587615.1 Lysobacterales bacterium | reverse complement strand
GGCGCCGGCTCGGCCGGCTGCGTGCTGGCCAACCGCCTGAGCGCCAATCCCGACGTCAGGGTGCTGCTACTGGAAGCCGGCGGCCGCGACTGGAATCCGCTGATCCACATGCCCGCCGGGCTCAGCAAATTGGTCAAGTTCGAGTCGCTGAACTGGGGCTACGAGACCCAGCCCGAACCCCGGCTGAACAACCGCCGCCTTTACTGGCCAAGAGGCAAGGTCCTGGGCGGCTCGAGCTCGATCAACGCGATGTGCTACGCCCGCGGCCACCGCAAGGACTACGACCATTGGGCGGCGCTGGGCAATCCCGGCTGGGCCTATGCCGACGTGCTGGAGTATTTCAAGCGGGCCGAGGACCAGGAGCGCGGCGCCTCCGACTTCCACGGCCGGCACGGACCGTTGAGCGTGCAGGACCTGCGCCACCATAACCGGTTGAGCGAGGTGTTCCTCGAGGCCGCCGAGGAGCTGGGCTACCCGCGCAACGACGATTTCAACGGGCCGACCCAGCGCGGCTTCGGGTTTTATCAGGTCACCCAACGGGACGGCGTGCGCTGCAGCACCGCGGACGGCTATCTGAACCCGGCCAAGCGGCGCCCCAACCTGACCGTGCTGACCCGGGCGTTGACCCGGCGCATCCTGCTCGAGGGCCAGCGAGCCACCGGCGTCGAGTACTACCGCTGGGGTCGGGTGAGCCGGATCAAAGGCCGCCAGGTCATCCTCAGCGCCGGGGCGATCAACTCGCCGCAGCTGCTGATGCTGTCCGGCATCGGACCGGTGAACTCGCTCGAAAACGCCGGGGTCAAACCGCGTCACGAACTTAGCGGCGTCGGTCGCAATCTGCAGGACCATCTGGACGCCTGCACGCTGTATCACTGCACCGAGCGGATCACCTACGACCGCGCCAGTGAGATCGCGGCGGGGCTGAAATACCTGCTTTTCCACAAGGGCATCGGCACCTCCAACATCGCCGAGGCCGGCGGGTTCGTGGTGTCACCGGAATCCGACGACGACCGTCCCGACCTGCAGCTCCATTTCGTGCCGGCGATGCTGGACGATCACGGCCGCAACCGTCTCGAGGGAGACGGCTTCACGCTGCACTGCTGTGCGCTGCGCCCCGAGAGCCGGGGTCGCATCGACCTGAAGTCCGACCAGGCCGGCGAGCACCCTCTGATCCACGCCAATTACCTGGCCAGCGACCGAGACCTGAAGGCGATGCTCGAGGGGGTCAAGCTGTGCCGGGAGATCTTCAATGCCAAGGCGTTCGATCCCTTTCGCGGCGAGGAGATCTTTCCCGGGGCTCACGCGACCAGCGACGCCGATCTCGTCGAATTCATCCGCGCCAAGGCCGAGACCATCTACCACCCGGTCGGCACCTGTAAAATGGGCACCGACGACATGGCGGTGGTCGACCCCGAGCTTCGGGTGCGCGGCATCGACGGCCTGATGGTGGTCGACGCGTCGGTCATGCCGACGCTGATCAGCGGTAACACCAACGCCCCGACTGTGATGATCGCCGAAAAAGCCGCCGACCTGCTGCTGGGACGCGCCCCGGCTTCGCGCGCCGAGCCGGCGAGCGTGGCCTAAACAAGGAGCTTAGCAGGTAGACGCGCGGCGTGACCAAAAAAGGGGCCAGGTTCATTTATTCGGAACGTCAGATCCGCCCGGAGCCCTTGTTGCGCAAATAAATGAACCTGGCCCCTTTTCGGACAATGACGTTTCTCATATGGCCAATCTCCCCGGAGCGAATCGGCGCGAAGGTACCAGCCCGGCGGACCCTCCCTGAGTGCCAATCGTCATCGGCCCTCGCCCACACCGCCTTGCGCTGCGCGAATCGATCAGGGTAACTTGCTCTCATGACCGACGAAAGCGCCGTCCCGCGAGGCCGCTCGCCAAGGCGCGACTCTCAGCCCCAATCCGATGCGACCCACGACGACAGCTTGGTCGACTGGTTTTTGGCGCTAAGCCCCGGTGAGCGGCTGGCCGAGTTGGAGTCGCGCATCGCCTTCTTCAATTCCGTGGCTCCCGATGGTGGCTCCAAGCTTTCAACGAATTCTTGAGCTGCTTAACCGCCACGAGGTCGCCTACGTCGTTGTCGGCGGGGTTGCCGCCGTCCTGCAAGGTGCTCCGATTACGACCTTCGACCTCGACACCCTGGTCAAGGTCGACGAGCCGAACGCGAACCGATTGCTGGCCGCGCTGGCCGAACTCGAAGCCCGATCCCGGGAACACCAGCATGCCATCGCCCCGACCAGAAAGGACCTGTTGTCCGGCGGTCACCTTCTCCTGATGACCAACAGTGGACCCCTGGATATTCTCGGATTTATCGGTGACAACAAGACCTACGAAGATCTCACCGCTGCAATCAGGCCAATCACCGTCGGCAACCTTGAGGTACCGGTCCTGGAACTCCGGGAACTGATCCGACAGAAACGAGAGCTCGGCTACGTCCTCCTCGGAGCGGCCGAATCGCAGTCCCCCGATCTGATCGAGACCGTAGCCGCTGGGCTCGCCGTCGAGCCGGCCGCCGACCGTGTACGGCGTCGAGTAACTTGACGTGCGGCCCTCGATCGACACCACGGGCTCGATGATCTGCACCAGCCCCGCAGGAT
>JBFGYD010000458.1:0-2619 GCA_041587615.1 Lysobacterales bacterium | reverse complement strand
TCGTCGAATTCGGCGCCGGCCTCCCCGGCCGAGAGGGCGAGCCGCATGATCGGATCGGTGGCCGGGTTGAAGCGCAGCAGCACCGGTCGCTCGGCGGCCAGCGGCAGCTGCAGCAGCTCGAGCTTTTCGCGCACGTCCAGGGAGGCCATGTCCATGTCGGTGCCCCAGGCGAATTCGAGCAGCACGTCGGACTGCCCCGCGCGCGAGACCGAGCGCAGGTTTTCCATGCCCTTGACGACGCCAAGCTGCTCCTCGACCGGCTGCGTGATCAGCTTTTCGATTTCCACCGGCGCCGCGCCGGTGAACTCGGTGCGCACGGTCAACGTGGGGTAGGACAGGTCCGGCAGCAGGTTGACCTTCAGCTCGCTCCACGCGATCAGGCCGAACACCAGCATCAGGACCGCGAACATCGCCACCGTGACGCGGCGGCGGGTGCAGACTTCGACGACGCTCATGCCCGTTCGCCGCGTGGCTGATTCATATGCTCGAGGCCTTGGCGTCGCCTTGCGCCCCGACCTGCCCGTCGCCGGCGACCGCCGAATCGGCGGCATCATCGGGCGGCAGGTTGATCGGGTCGAGCAGCGTGTCCACGGCGATGCTGCCCTTGCCGGCGGTCACGACCTGCTGCCCCAATTCGAGGCCGTCGAGGATTTCGACCCTCCCCGAGGTGACGTAGCCGGTGGCGACGTCGACCCGTTTGGCCTTCTTGTTGTCGAGCACGTACACGTAGCGGTCGCGGTCTTCGACGATCAGAGCGTCCTGCGGGATGGTCAGCGCCTGCTCGTGTACGTCGTAGACGATATTGACGCGCCCGAACATGCCGGGTTTGAGAAGCTCGTCCGAGTTGTCCGTTTCGACCGTCACTTTGAACGTCCCGGTGTCGGGATCCACGACCGGACTGATCCGCGCCACCGCGCCCACGAACGCACGCTCGCCGAGCGCGTCGACCTCGAGCCGCGCTTGTTGCCCGGTGCGGAGCGTGGCCAGCTCGCGCTCGGGCACGTAGATCACCGCCAGCAGCGGATCCAAGTCGTGCACCCGATACAGCGGCTCGTGCAGGGCCACCAGCTTGCCGACCTTGATCAGCCGCTCCGAGATCACCCCGGAGATCGGCGAGCGCACGTCGGTATAGCTCAGCTCCAGCTTGGCCATTTCATAAGACGCCCGCTCCTGTTCGACGCCGAACGCGGCCGTGTCGTAGGCCTCAGAGCTGATGAGCTTCTTCTCGAACAGCTCGCGGGTCCGGCGCAAATCGTTTTCCAGCCGGCCCAGCGTTGCCTCCGCGCGCGCCAGTTCGAGACTCAGCCGATCGCGGTCGAGCCGCGCGACAACCTGGCCGGCAGTGACCAAATCGCCCTCCTCGACCAGAATTTCGAGCACCACGCCGCTGGTTTTTGCGACGACGTCTGCTTCCCGCTCGGCCTCCAGCGTCGTCGTGCCGTTATAGGCGGCATACACCGTGGCTCGGTCGACGGTCTCGACTTCGACCGGCACCGCGACCTGTTCGTCCTCGTCGCCGTCGGCCTTGTCGCCACCCCCTGGCGAGCCGCACGCGGCGAACACAAGCGGCACCGCGAACAGCAGCGCGATCCTGAGCAATCGATCCGTCATAAAGTTTTTTCCCGGCGGCATACTGGTGTTGTAGTTAACTATAACGCTAACACTCCTGTCCGCGGAATAGCACAAAAGTCACACATCGATTTAGATGCATGATTCCTGCCAAGTTCCAGCGCCCGGAATTGTTCGGCAAATTTGCGGTTACCTGACGCTCGGCGGGGCGCGGGGCTCAAAGTTTGGCGCACTTCGCCACCACGGTTGCTTTTGCCCAACCGATAGCGACGGTATACTAGCGCGCCTTGTCCACCTCCGTTAGCCGTGCTGGAATTTCAAACAATGAAACAACCCGCGATCCTGGCGACCGCTCTGATCGGTCTGCTCTTCTGGGGCGTCGCCCCCGCCGAGGGCGATCCTGAACAAGGCCGGCAGAAAGCCTACACCTGCACCGGTTGCCACGGCATTCCCGGATACAACAACGCCTATCCCAACTACCACGTGCCGAAAATCGGCGGTCAAAACTACCCCTACGTGGTGCTGGCGCTGAAGGCCTACCGCGCGGGCGAGCGCACGCACCCGACCATGGCGGCCCAGGCCGGCAGTCTGACCGACCAGGACATCGAGGACATTGCGAGCTATTTCGACACCCTGCACGACCGCGACGGCGAGGGGGTGAACCACCCGCCCGGGGACGTTGCGGCGGGAGAGCAGAAATCCCAGGTCTGCCAGGCCTGTCACGGCGCCGACAGCAACGGCATCGACCCGCAGTATCCGCGCCTCGCCGCGCAGTACGGCGACTATATGGTCAAGGCATTAATGGACTACAAATCCGGCGACCGGATCAGCGCGATCATGGCCGGATTCGCTGCCGGCCTGTCGGAGCAGGACATGCACGACCTGGCGGCGTACTACGCGGCCAAGCCCGGGCTGGTGGACCTCACAATAAAATAACTTGCGCCGGTCGACTTGGGCTTCGAAAGAAGCCTGAGTGGGTCGACCTCGACGGGGGTCAGAGCCGAGTTTCCTTCGGAAAGCAGGTCTGACCCCAGGGAGAGATCGATCGAC
>JBFGYD010000457.1:0-2620 GCA_041587615.1 Lysobacterales bacterium | reverse complement strand
GCACTCCGCGTAACCGCCGGCCATCGTAACCGCGACCGGCACCGAGGCTGAGCGCAGCGTGTCGAACACGAACCGATCGCGGCGGGCGAGGCCTGATTTGCTCAAGTCCAGGCGCCCCAAACGATCGCCTCGATACGGATCGGCGCCGGCCAGATAAAAGGCCAGGTCCGGATCGGCCCGCTGAAGGGCCCGCGGCAGATGAATTTCGAGTTGCTCCAGATATTCATCATCGCCGGTGCCGTCAGGCAGGCCGACGTCCAGATCGCTCGCTTGCTTGCGGGCCGGGTAGTTGCGCTCACCGTGGATCGATAAGGTGAAGATGCGCGGCTCGGCAGCGCATAACGCGGCGGTACCGTCGCCCTGGTGGACGTCGAGATCGACCACCAGCACCCGCCGGACGTCGGTTCGGTCCAACAGCCACAGCGCGGCCACCACCACGTCGTTGAACACGCAAAAACCGCCGCCTCGATCGGCGAACGCGTGATGGGTGCCGCCCGCCAGATTGACCCCAACGCTGTCGGTCAGCGCCGCGGCGGCCGCCCCCATGGTGCCCCCGACCGAGCGTCGCGAGCGCTCGACCATCGCCGCCGACCACGGAAAGCCGATCCGGCGCATCAGTTCAGCGGGCACGTCTCCGGAGGTGATCTGTTCCAGATAAGAGCGCCGGTGGGCACGGCCCAGCGCCGCATCGGTGGCCGGCTCGGGCACCCGGAACCGCGCTGCCGCGAACCGGGGATTGGCGGCGAGGCGCCGGCGCAGGCGCGCGTATTTGGCCATCGGAAAGCGATGATCCGGCGGCAGCGGCAGGGTGAACTGATCGCAGTAATAAAGCTCCATTACGGCTTCAGGAATCGGCCTGCGTCGCGGCCAGCTCGGCCGCTACCTGCCGGTGGCAATCTCGCAGCGACGACGGCAAGCGATCGCCGTAGGTTGCTAGATAATCGCCGACTTCCCTCATCTCCTGAACCCAGCCGGCGCGATCGAATGCCACCAGCGCTTCCAGCGCGTCGGCTTCCAGATCCAGGCCACTCAAGTCGATGTCGACCGGGCGTGGCACATAGCCGATCGGCGTCTCGCGGGCGCCGGCTTCGCCCTTGCAGCGCCCGATGATCCATTGCAGGACGCGCAAATTCTCGCCGAATCCGGGCCATATGAACCTGCTGGCCGCATCTTTGCGGAACCAGTTGACGTTGAACACGCGCGGCAGCTTGGCGGCCCGCTCGCCGAGGGCGAGCCAGTGGCGCCAGTAATCGCCGAAGTCGTAGCCGCAAAAAGGCTTCATCGCCATCGGGTCACGCCGCACCACGCCGACCTGACCGGCTGCCGCCGCGGTCGTTTCCGAGGCCATGGCCGCCCCCAGCAACACGCCGTGCGTCCAGTCCTTGGCCTCGTAGACCAGCGGCACGAGACGCTCCCGGCGACCGCCGAAAATGATCGCCGAGATCGGCACGCCCTCGGGGGCATCGGCCTGCTTGGAATAACTCGGACACTGCTTGATCGACACCGTGAAGCGTGAATTGGGATGGGCGGCCGGGCCGTTGGGGCGGTAGGGGCGACCCTGCCAGTCGGTGGCCGGAATCTCGTCGGACAGACCTTCCCACCAGGGGGCGCCCGCGGCGGTGGTCGCGACGTTGGTGAAGATCGCGTCCCGCTGGAGCATCGCCAGCGCGTTCGGGTTGGTCTTGGCGCTGGTGCCCGGCGCGACGCCGAAAAACCCGGCCTCCGGATTGATCGCCCACAAACGACCGTCGTCACCCAGGTGCAGCCAGCCGATGTCGTCGCCGATGGTCCAGACCTTCCAGCCCCGGTGGCTTTTTGGCGGAATCAACATCGCCAGATTGGTCTTGCCGCAGGCCGACGGAAACGCAGCCGCCAGGTAGTGCACTTCACCAGCCGGGTTTTCGACCCCGATGATCATCATGTGTTCGGCCAGCCAGCCCTCGTCCCGCGCCTGCCAGCTTGCGATCCTGAGCGCGTGGCATTTCTTACCCAGCAGCGCGTTACCGCCGTAGCCCGAGCCGTAGCTCTTGATCAGCAGCTGCTCGGGAAAGTGCATGATGAAGCGGCGCTCGGGGTCCAGTTCGCCAATCGAATGAAGCCCCTTGACGAAGCCGCCTTCCCGCTCGATCCGCTGCTGCGCGGCGCCCCCCATCCGGGTCATCAGACGCATGTTGGCCACCACATAGAGGCTGTCGGTGATCTCGACGCCACAACGCGACAGCGGGGATTCGATCGGCCCCATGCAGTAAGGAATCACGTACATGGTCCGGCCGCGCATCGAGCCGGCAAACAGCGCGTCGAGCTTGGCGTGCGCCTCGGCCGGGTCCATCCAGTTGTTGTTGGGACCGGCCCGGTCGCGCGCCTCGGTGCAGATGAACGTCAGGTGCTCGACCCGGGCCACGTCACGCGGATCGGAGCGATGCAGATAGCAGTTTGGATGGCTGTCTGGATTGAGCCGCTCGAGCACCCCCGTGGCCAGCATCTGCCGGATCAGCGCCTCGTTTTCCGACTCGGAGCCGTCGCACCAGTGACCCCGATCCGGGCGCGTCAGCGCCTCAACTTCCTCGACCCCTCGCGCCAACGCCCGGTTAGTGGTGCCCCTCGCTCAACCTCCTTAGCG
>JBFGYD010000456.1:0-2627 GCA_041587615.1 Lysobacterales bacterium | reverse complement strand
TTCGGCCTCGGCGGGCTCGGCAACCTCTTTTTGCCCAGGCTGGTGCCGGTTTTTGGGACCCAGGTCTTGTTCCTCGCGCTGATCGGCTTCAGCGTGGTCACCGCGGCGATGCTCAGGTTCTTGGGTCCGTACGACGTGGACGCTCGGCGCTTGCCGAAGCCGGGAATCCCCGGGGCCGGCGACCGGATTGCCCGCTGGCCTCTGGTTCTGGTGCTGACCTCGATTTTTCTGTTCCAGGCCGCCAACATGGGACTGTTCGCATTCATCATCGGGCTGGGCCGGGCCTACGGTCTCGACACGGCGTTCATCACGACCACGTTGGCCGTGTCGGGCTGGATCGGCATTGTCGGTGCGGTTACCGTGATCACCATTTATACTCGCTTCGGTCGATTTCTGCCGCTGGTTGCGGCGATGCTGGTGACCCTGTTGGGAACCTGGGCGCTGCATTTCAGCGGCCTGCCGGCTCTGTTTCTGGCCGCCAACTGTACCGTCGGCATCACCTGGGCGTTCGTAATTCCGTACCTGCTCGGCCTGTGCGCGGATCTCGACAAGGCCGGTCAGATGGCCGCGCTTGGGGGCTTTGCGTCCAAGATGGGGCTGGCCAGCGGTCCGCTGGCGGCCGGCGCGTTGCTCGGGCAAGACAACTACGCGTTTCTGATCAACGTCGCGGTTGCGGCTCTGCTGGTGAGCATGGCCGCCAGCGTCATCCCGGCGCGGGCGCAGGACGCAAAGGCGCTCGCGCCGGTCGCGGGCTAACCCGCACTCGCTTCATTCCGGGTCGGGTTGGATGATAGCCTTCGCGGAGCCAGGAACGATAGGCCCAAAGCACGATGATTTTCTGGGAAGACATCCGGCCCGGGAGCGAATTCGAGACGCCCACGATCACGCTCGACAAGGCCGAGATCGTGGAGTTTGCCGAGCAGTTCGACCCGCAGCCGTTTCACCTCCAGGAAGAGGCGGGCGAGGCCTCGATCTTTGGCGGCTTCTGCGCCAGCGGTTGGCAGGTTTGCGCAATGATGATGCGCCTGCTGACCGAGACGTTCGAACGGCGTGGGATTGCCGCGTTGGATTCGCCGGGGGTGCCGTCGCTGCGCTGGCTCAAGCCGGTGCACGCGGGCGATACGCTGTCGGCGCGAATCCTCGTCGAGGCCTGCGAGCCGGCGGCTGATCCGGCGACCGGATTGATCCGGTGTCGAATCGAGCTCAGCAACCAGCACCGGCGTCCGGTGCTGCGTTCGCAGCACGACCTGCTGTTGGCGCGCCGTCCCGCGGAGGCCGGCGATGTCTGAGGTCACCTATCTTCGCAGCCGCTGGTTCGAAGACATTCCGGTGGGTGAATTCCACGTCTTCGGCAGCCATACCTTCGGCGAAAAGGAAATCATCGACTTCGCGCGCAAATACGATCCGCGACCGATGCACATCGACCCGGAGGCGGCGCGCAAGAGCTACTATCACGGGCTGGTTGCTTCCGGCTGGCACCTGTGCGCGGTCTGGATGCGGATGATGGTGGTGTACATGGAACGTTACGCGACCGGGGTCCGGGACGGGCGCCGCAACGGCGCCGGGGTCGGATTTCGCGACATGCGCTGGATCAAGCCGGTGCGGCCCGGACACAGCTTGACCTTCACCTACGAAATCATCGAGAAATCCAACATCGTCATTCGCGACAAATGGGGCGTGATCGGCAGTCGCAACGAAGCCTTCAACCAGTACAACGAACTGGTTTTCAGCTTCGTCATCGACATCCTGGCCGAACTCAAGCCGCCGGATCGGAGCCCGTGAGCGGCCCGGTCGCCGGTTTTTCCATGCCTACCTGATTGATCCTGCTCGGCAACGACGCGCGCCGAAACGCGTGCTATGTTCGGACGGGATCACGTAAGATATTCTCGACCAAAAAACAGAGGATCCGAGATGCCCTGGATGCTGTTGTTCGCGACGCTGCTCGCGCCCGTGCCCCAAAAATCGGGCAAGGAACTGACGCTGGACATGCACGAGCGCTTTGCCTACGCCACGATGATGCGCACGGCGTTGATTCACGGCTATCTGGAGCGGGTCCGGCGGCACGCCGCGCAACTGAGCGAACTGCTGGCCGGCACCGAATCCGAGGACCTCGCTGCCGTTGCCCGCGAGGCGGCCGAGGCGACCGACATCGGGAGCGCCGCCGCGGCCGTGGCCCGGGTCGGCGAGGCCTGCGGGAGCTGTCACGCCGAGAACAAGGTGCAGCCGATAATCCTGGGCCAGGTGCGAAGGCGCGACGGCAAGACGCTGGTGGAGCGCATGGGGCGCCACATGTGGTCCGCCGATCTGATGTGGCAGGGTCTGATCTCGCATTCGGTCCTGCCGTGGCAGGAGGGGGCCAGGGCGCTGGCCAAGGCGCCGCTATTCAAGGCCGGGCCGGACATGGGAGTGTCGCAGTCTCGCCTGGACGAGATCTCGGCGCTGGCGACCGAGGCCCTGAAGCCGCAGTCGTGGAAAAGCCGAGCCGAAGTCTACGGGCGTTTTCTCGCCGCCTGTTCGGACTGCCACCGCAGCTACGCAAACTAGTTCGAACCAAGCTAAAGCGTGATCTCTACTCGTGGTTGGCTTTCCGCGTCCGGATCCAAGGTGGGCCGGCAGCGGAACAGCCG
>JBFGYD010000455.1:0-2632 GCA_041587615.1 Lysobacterales bacterium | reverse complement strand
TGATCGCCGCGGAAAAGACATCGGCCGCCGCCGGCACCGCCTGCTCGGCGGCGCGATTCATGGTCTGTTGAAAGCTCTCGACATATTTCTTGGCGCCGACGCGTTTGGCCGCCTTGGCCAGCGGAGCCACGCTCTCCGGAATCGGAATGCGCACCAGCTCGTCACCCCAGAATCCGTCCTCGCGGCCGAGGGTTTCGATCGCCACTTTAACCCCGTTGGCGAGCGCTTCGCGCAGACCGTCGGACATCTGCGCGTCGCTGAGTCCGGCCGTCTCCTCGGTCTCATCGTCACCGCCCATCCAGGACTTCATCTTGTCCTTGAGCCCGGCTTGCGCGCCGAAGGTGGCGCTCAGCATCAGGACCGCAAATAGCCGCATCGTATTATTCATGCTCGGACCCTCTTTGGTGTCGTCCAATTCGTCATATTAATTGATCCGTCGCGGCACGGGCCCGCTGCGCACAGTTTTTGACAAACCGGCGCGGGTGTAACCAAGGCCACCGGACGCCCCTATCAGCAGGTAAGATTCGAGCCGAGGAGCCAAGAAATGACCCGAATGATCGAGCATCAGTATGTCGGGATGGTCTTGCGCGCCGTCGCCGGCGGCCGCGCGGCGCCTGCACCGGCATCGACGCGATCCTCCCGGCCCGGCTTCTGGCCCCGTCCGAGCCGGACCCGAATTCGGGCTGATCGCATCGCTCGCCGCCCGACCGCGGCACGGTTTGCAGCAACGCCCGAGTCCGCTATAGTTCAAATGTTAATGATCGACCCAAGGGGTGGCCGTCACGACGGCCTGAGATGCCTTCCCCGGAAGGCGAACCCTTAGAACCTGATCCGGTTAATGCCGGCGTAGGAATGGGAACGCGCTCCGACTCCCGCCGCCGACCGGATCTCGACGATTCAGGAGATCCATGACTACGTTGCTGATTGCGGTCGTCCTCGCCTCCGCCGCGGCCGCCGAGCCGGGTCCGACCCCGGTGGAGGAAATCACCGTGACCGCGGACCTGCGCTCCAACACCTTGCTGCGCGAGCTGCCGGCATCGGTGTCGGTGCTGGATGCCGCGGCGCTGAGCCAGGCCGGGGAACAGCATTTTCAGGAGAGCCTGGCGCTGATTCCGAACCTGAACTGGTCCTCGGCGACCGCCCGGCCGCGATTTTTTCAGATCCGCGGCATCGGCGAGCGCAGCCAGTACGAGGGCGCGCCCAATCCGTCGGTCGGCTTCGTCATTGACGACATCGATTTTTCCGGCATCGCGACGGTTGCCACGCTGTTCGACACCGAACAAGTCGAGGTGCTACGCGGCCCCCAGGGCACCCGCTACGGGGCCAACGCACTGGCCGGCCTGGTGTACGTGCGCACCGCGGAGCCGACCTTGACGCCCGAGTTCCGCCTCCAGGGGCTGATTGGCGACGACGGCGCTCGATCGGCCGGGGTGGCGGGCGGCGGGCCGGTCAATGCGCGCCGGACCGCTGCCTATCGGCTGTCGCTGCACCGCTATGCCAGCAACGGCTTTCGCTACAACGACTATCTTGACAGCGAGCGCACCAACGCGCGCGACGAGCTGGCCGCGCGCGCCAAGCTGCGCTGGCGTCCCAGCGACCGCCTGCAGCTCGATTTCACCGGCCTGTATGCCGACATCGACAACGGCTTCGACGCGTTTGCGCCGGAAAACGGCTTCGTCGTGCACTCGGACCAGCCCGGACGTGACGCCCAACGCTCGCTGGGGCTGGCGCTGCGCGCGACCTGGATTGGCTGGGCGGCCGCGGAACTGGTCAGCATCACCACGCTGGCCGATTCCAACGTTCGCTACGCCTTCGACGGCGACTGGGGCAACGAAGCCTACTGGGGCGAGTTCTGGCCCTACGACTTCACCTCTCTGACGGTGCGCGATCGCCGCACGTTCAGCCAGGAACTGCGGCTGGTGTCGGCGCCCGGTGGTCTTTTCGGCGGCCGCACCGACTGGCTGGCCGGCGTCTATGCGCTGGCCCTGGAGGAGGCCAATCAGTTCGAGGACCGCTTCAACGGCGATCTGTTCCGGCTGCTGGACAGCGACTACGAGGCGCTGTCGGCGGCCCTGTTCGCTCAAGTGGACCACCGGCTCGATCCGCTCACCACGCTGTCAGTGGGGCTGAGGCTGGAGCATCGAGACGCCAGTTACGACGATGCCAACGGTCTCGACCTGAACCCCCGGGACACGATGCTCGGCGGCCGGCTGGCGTTGTCTCGAGACGTGGGCGCGACGGGGCGCGGCTATCTGGCGCTGGCGCGCGGCTATAAGGCCGGCGGGTTCAACCTGGGCTTGAGCGTGCCGGAGCCGCGGCGCGAGTTTCGACCAGAGTTTCTGTGGAATCTGGAAGCGGGGATCAAAGGCAGCTTGAGGGGCGGGCGACTGCAGGCCGGGCTGTCCCTGTTCTACGCCTGGCGCGACGCGATTCAGGTCGAGACCTCGTTTCAGGCCGATCCCAGCGATCCGCTGACGTTCGTGTTCTTCACCGACAACGCCGCCGCCGGTGACAACTACGGTCTCGAGGCTGAGTTGCGCTACCGCGCCGAGAGCTGGGAGGCGTTCGGCTCGCTGGGGCTGCTGGATACGCGTTTTGAGGATTTCGTGACCCCGGAGCGGGACCTGTCCGG
>JBFGYD010000454.1:0-2652 GCA_041587615.1 Lysobacterales bacterium | reverse complement strand
TCGGCGGTGAGCTCAAGGAATACTCCGAGATGCTGGTGGAATCGAGAAACGAGGCGGTGCTGCGGATGACCGGGCACGCCGAGAAGATGGGGGCCGACGCGGTCATCGCGGTACGGTTCGTGACCTCGCAGGTGATGTCGGGCGCGGCGGAGCTGCTGGCCTACGGCACCGCGGTCAGGCTGGCGCCGGAATGACGCTGCCGCGCCTGCTCCTGGTGCTGCTGATGGGCCTGCTGCCGCCCGCGAGCGGGGCTGGTGGAGCGTACAAGTGGGTCGACAAGGACGGCAACGTGCACTTCTCCGACCGGCCGCCCGAGGAGGCCGAGGAGTCGGTTGAAGAACTGGAACTGGAAGCCGACATCGACCCGGCGCGTGCGGCCGAGGGCCAGGCGCGGCTCGATGACAGCATCAACAGCCTCGAGCAGCGTCGCTCGGCCCAGGACGCGGCGGCCGAGCAGCGCCAGCGGCAACAGACCGAAGCCGAACGCGAGGCCGCCCGTCGTCAGGCCCGGTGCCACCTGGCGCGCAGCAATTTGCAGGTGCTCAGAGAGCAGCGGCCGGTGTATTCGTTCGATGAAAAGGGCGAGCGGGTGTTTGTCGAGGACCAGGATCGGCAGGCCCGGATCGAGCGGCATGAGCAAGAGGTCCGCGAATTCTGTCGCTAGGTCCGCGCGCGGGACGGGCGCGGGCTCGTAGAGGGGTTTTATGAAACCGGAATTACACGTCGTGGTGCTGGCGGCGGGCAAGGGCAAGCGGATGCGCTCGGACCTGCCGAAGGTGTTGCAACCGCTGGCAAAGCGGCCGCTGCTGGCGCACGTCCTGGACACCGCCCGGTCCCTCAATCCGAACAAGCTGCATGCGGTGATCGGGCACGGGGGTAGAGTGGTGCGCCGGAGCGTTGGCGCGTCCGACGACGTTCGCTGGGTCGAGCAGGTCGAACAGCTCGGCACCGGGCACGCGGTGCAGATGGCGCTGCCGGCGATTCCGAAAGAGGCTCAGGTATTGGTGCTGATGGGCGATTCGCCGCTCGTCGGGGCCGCGAGCCTGCGTGAGGTTCTGGCTGCCACCGGCAGTGGTTTTTCGATCCTGTCAGCGGTGGTTTCGGAGCCGGATGGCTACGGCAGGATCGTGCGCGACGCCGACGGAGAGGTCGAACGAATTGTCGAGCACGCCGACGCCGACGCCAGCATCCGCGGTATTCACGAGGTCAACAGCGGCATGGCCGCGGCGCCGGCCGGGGCGCTTGGCGATTGGCTCAGCGCGGTCGGGCGCGACAACAGCCAGGGTGAGGTCTACCTGACCGACTGCGTTGCCGTCGCCCGTCGCGCGGGTGCACGGGTCGGCGCCGTGGCCGCGCACGACCCCGACGAGATTCTGGGCGCCAACGACCGCTGGCAACTGGCCCACCTGGAGCGGGCGTTTCAGCGTCGCGAGGCTCGCCGCCTGTGCCTCGACGGCGCGACTCTGATGGACCCCGAGAGAATCGACGTGCGCGGCACGCTGGCGGTTTCTCCCGGGGTCGTGATCGACGTCAACGCCGTGTTCGAGGGCGACAACGCGCTGGCCGAGGGCGTGCACGTGGGCGCGCATTGCGTGCTGTCCGATTGCCGCCTCGGACCCGGTACTCGGGTTCATCCGCACTCGGTACTGGACGGCGTCCAGACCGAGGGCGACTGCGACATCGGCCCCTTTGCGCGGCTGCGCCCGGGCACCGAGCTGGCGCTCAACACCCGAGTCGGCAATTTCGTCGAGACCAAGAAAGCGATTCTGGGGCGCGGCACCAAGGCCAGCCATCTGAGCTACCTCGGAGACGCCCGGATCGGGTCCGAGGTCAACATCGGCGCCGGCACCATCACCTGCAACTACGACGGGGTCAACAAGCACCAGACCGTGATCGGCGACCGCGCGTTCATCGGCTCGGACACGCAGCTGGTCGCGCCGGTCGAGGTGGGGCCGGGAGCAAACATCGGCGCCGGTTCGACGATCACCCGCGACGCGCCGGCGGAAGCGCTGACCGTGGCGCGCGCCAGGCAGGTCACGGTCAAGGGCTGGAAGCGCCCGCGCAAAAAATCCTGACTGGCGTCGCCCTGATGTTGGGTCAATGCGCTACGCCGCGTACCGGGCTAGCGGGCTAGTGCACGGTCGCGGCGGCCAGGTCGCGACGCAGGCGCTCATCAATACCGGTCATTGCACGGGTCACGATGCTGGTATCATCCAGCGGCTCGATCTTGTGCTCGACCAGGTCCCGCGCGAGCTCCTTGAGCGATTTCTCGGCCGCCCTTAAGCCCCGTTGATCGACGAACAGGTATTGTCCCGTGATCGGACTGATCCAGGATAGCTTGGCGCGCACTTCGTCGCCGCGGTCGCGGCGAAAAAGGACCCACTTGCCGGTCGGCCAGGCGCGCACCCGGTCCAGCAGTTCGCCCAGGTCGCGCTCGTCGTCGACGGTCTCGGTTGCCTCTTCCAGATCGACCTGCTCGAACAGACTCTCGCCGCTGATCGTGATACCGGCCGCGTCGACCTCGACCAGCACACGGTCGCTGCCCGAATCGCGCAGCAAGGCCTGGTGGATCTTACCCAACTGCTCCAGGATCCGATCGATCTCGGACTGCTGGTAGCCGACCTTCCCGAGTCCCTTGGCGAGGGCTCGGGC
>JBFGYD010000453.1:0-2681 GCA_041587615.1 Lysobacterales bacterium | reverse complement strand
TCGGCGCCGCCTCGAGCGTGGACTTCAGCTCGAAGATGCCCTTGTGCCGCCGGACCAGGCCGGCAAAGAGAATCACCCGGTCCGCGGGCCCGAAACCCAGCTCGCTTCGGATCAAGTCGCGGTCGAAGCGGTCCGGGTCGAAGCGGGCTTCGTCCTTGATGTTGCGCTGGAACACGCAGTGGCCGCCGAGCCATCGATTCAAGTTTTGATTGTGGGTGACCTTCAGCGGCGCCCGTTGGACCAGGTGTTCCAGGTATTGAGTCCAGCCCCGGTGATAGGGACTCTCGAGCGCCGGGTCGTCCAGGTCCGGCGCTGACGCTTCGGCGAGGGCTTCGGTGTCCGGAGCGCTGACCACCGACTCCAGGTCGTTGCACTCGATGATGAAGGGCGTCCCACGGTGGTAGTTCGCCAGCAGCGCCAGGCCGAGGCTGGGAAGGCGCGGCTTCACGCAGTAGATGATGTCCCCCGACACCCGAGCCAGCGCCTGGCGCATCACGCCGAAGAACTCGGGAAAATCGCATCCTTGAAAATAATGGGTCTCGAACGGCGGATCGGCCTTGGCATAAGGCGGAAAGATCTCGGCTTCGAAGAATCGGAATCCAACCAGCTCGACCGAATGCGTCGCTGACAGCGCCTCGGCGATGTTGTAAGCCTTGGAAAAATGATTGCGGCAGATATCCCAGATGAGGACGGTGACCTTGGGCTTTGCGACGGCCGGGCTCAGCGGCAGGCCGCCCTGGTAGTAGCCGGCCAGGTTGCCGCCGACGATGGATTCGGTTTCGGCCAGGGTCTCCTCGCGCAACGCGGTCAGTTGGTTCCAGGCCCGGTTGCGGCGATAGATCACGAGCCGATAGTCGGCGATCAGCGGGTCGCGCAGGAAGCTGTACTTGAGGATCAGGTCCCAGTCCTGCTGGCGGGCCAGGCTCTCGGTAAAACCGCCGAAACAATCGAACAGCTCGCGCCAGTGCACGAACGAATTGAGATCGACGAAGTTTTTCCGGGCCAGTTCGTCGAAATCGAAGGCGCGGGTCTTGGCCGATCTCAACCGAACGTGGTCGGATTTGATTTCGAGGTCCAGATAGGCCGCGTAGGCCGCGTACCGGCCTCGGTCGGACATCAGGGTGGCCAACATCACGGCCAGGTACTGCGGGTGCCAGATATTGTCCGAGTCGAGGTAGGCCACGATCTGGCCGCGGGCGCTGCCGAGGCCCGCATTGCGCGCCGCGGCGGCACCGCGGTGGTCCAGCGCCAGCACCTGGATGCGGGCGTCGTCGAAGCCCCCCGCGACCTCGCGCGTGTCGTCATCGCTGCCGTCGTCGCAGACCAACAGCTCCCAGTGCCGGTAGCTCTGCTCGATGACGCTGCGAATCGACTCGGCAATGATGTCCTGGCGGTTGAACGCCGGCATGACGATGCTGATCAGCGGCAGCTCGTCCGGGACGCGCGCGAGGCGCTCGAGCGCGGCGATGTCTTCGAGTTCTTGTTCCACGGCCTCCGCAATCTGGCGCCGTCTGGACTCGGCGATGCGTGAATCGCGCAGCCACCGGGCAAACGCGGTGTCCGAAAAATCGACCGAATCGAGGCAGTCGGCGAGGGGTCGGGTCGAGGCTGGGTCCTGGAACCCGTACGTGGGCAATGCCTCGGCCGCGGAGCCGAGCTTCCAGGAGCGGTCACCGAGCGTTCTGTGGCGCTCGAGCAGAACGCGGAGGTGGTGCAACAGCAGCGGGCTTTTCTTTCGAAAAAGAATGATTTCGATCGCCCGCACGAGCGCGTCTCCAAGCCGCCAGCGGGCCGAATTCAACACGTCCTCGAGGCCGATCGAGAGCTGGCTCAACAGCGAGCTGTATTGGTCGTTCGCGCTGGCGGAGGCCCGTTCCAGCGCCTCGAGTTCACGCACCCGGGTTTCGAGATCGGCCAGCCGGCGGCGCAGTCGCCGGTTCTCCTGCTCCAGGTTTTGGCGCTGCTCCGGCACCGATCAGCGCAGTTCGAATTGCTGAACGGACGAAAGCACCTGCTGCTCCGGCCCCATGCCGCCCACGATCGTGAACTTCTCACCAAGTTGGATCAGGCCGCGGTGATCCATCGAGGCGCGGCCGAGCGGGGGGTGCTCGACCCACTTCCCGGCGGCGAGGTCGAAGCTGACGACCTTGGTCATCGGTCGGGAGAGCACGCCGTCGTACCCGATGCCGTCATAGTTGTACGGGTTGTCGGTCCCACCGGCGATGACGACCCGCGGCACCGCGTCCATGCGCGTGCCGGCGCCCGCCGCACGATAGGTGGGCTGGCCCGGATGCGGTGCAATCGCGACCCAGTCGATGCGGCTCGGATCGACGGCGTCGATCCGCCCGAGGAAGCACGCGTCCGAAATGACGAACCGCCGTCGCCCGCCCGGTTCCGACGGCGGCTCGACCTTCACGCCGTCACAGATCACGATCCTTCCGGCCGCGAGTCCGCCGACGTGCCCGAACAGGGGTGCGCCGGGAAACGGCGTGGCCTGCAGCCACGAATGGGTCTCGGTGTCCAGGATCTGGACATTGGCGACGTTATCGGTGTCGTGCCAACCCGAAACCAGGTAAATGTAGCGGTCCCGATAGACCCCCGAAACTGCGTCATCGACCGGCACCGGCATTGCGGGCAGGGTCCGATAGCTGCCGGACTCCGGATCGAATCGAAAAACGTCG
>JBFGYD010000452.1:0-2685 GCA_041587615.1 Lysobacterales bacterium | reverse complement strand
GACCCGCCTCAAAGGCGAACCGCGCTACGCCGAAATACTCGAACGTGTTCGGCATCGCTGGGAGACTTTTCGACCCTGAGATTTCCGGTCAGTGATCTGGACGCCGCTGATGTCTCGGCCACAGCCTCGAGCGCGACTCGCACGTCGCACGCCCTGCCATTCGCGCAGCCTTGAACGCCGACTTACGGGGTCTATACTGAATCCACATCAAGCGCCGCGGGGTGCCTGTCATGAATCCGTCCCGTCGCCGTCTCCTGATCGCCACCGCCGGCCTCGCCGCCGGCGCCCTCGGACTCCCGGTCCGCGCCACCACCCGGTTCGACAAGGCCCAATTCATCGACGAAGTTCGAGCCGCCAATCGAGAGACGTCCGCGCAGGCCGCGGTCGAGGAAGTGCTGGGGCGCGCGGTGGCCGCCCCGGCCAGCGTGCTCAATGGTCTCGGCGAGCCGGCGCGAGCCGGCCTCAACGTGCTGTACAACGACGCCGAATTGACAATCCTGAACGTGATCTGGGCGCCGCTGATGGTGCTGCTGCCGCACAACCACAACATGTGGGCATCGATCGGCATCTACACCGGCCGCGAGGACAACATCCTCTGGCGCCGGGAAGGCCCGACGATCAGGGCCCAGGGGGCGGCCGCGCTGGCCGAGCGGGAGGTGTACTCGCTGCCCCACGACGCGGTCCACTCGGTAATCAACCCGATCGAGAAGCTGACCGGCGCGATTCACATCTACGGTGGTGATTTCTTCGCCCCCGGCCGCAGCGAATGGGATGCCGGCACGCTCGAAGAACGGCCGTTCAACCTGGCTGACGCGCTGCGAACCTTCCAGGAGGCCAACGACCGCTTCGACCTGGGACTCCGGGCCGAAGCGCCGGACGCTTAGTCTTCGAAGCCGTCGAGGAACAGCAGGCCCGAGGCGGCCGTCGCAAAACGCACGTCCACGCGCTTGAAGTTGCCCTGGTGATCGGCGACCGCGGCTCTGACGTGGGCGTCGACGAGGTTTTGCGGCAGCGGGGCGCCGAGGTCGATCTCCCAGATGCCGTCTCCGATCGAAATCGCCAGGTCGGCCAGCTCCGCGCCGGCCGCGCGACCCTGGACCGTGAACGTGGTTGTCACCGACAAGGTTGCCAGGTCGATCCCCGTATTGGCATCGGCCATCCCGAAGCGGATCTTCGACGGCGCCACCGGGTTGTAGTTGGGCCGCGGGCTGCTGACGGTCAAGGTCGGGCGGAGGTCGTCCTCGAACCAGCCCATGCCCGGATTGCCGCGGGTCGCGGCGACGTCGATCGGGGCGCCTAAGTCGATCCAGCGGGCAAAGGTCATTTTCTGGTCGATCGAAAGCCCGGGCACCCCGCCGACCGCGTGGGCGGCACTGGCGACGAAGTCCAGGTCCGCGTCGTTGGGTGCGGCCCCGGGCGGCAGCGTCGCGGGGTCGCCCGGGGTGCTCTCGGTCGGGTGATCGGCGTTGCTCCAGCCGTCCAGGCGTTGCCCGAACACCATCCAGGTCAGCAGGCTGCGGCGGCTCTGGAACATGCGCACGTAGCGGCTCGCGTTGGTCTGGCGCCAGATGCCGTTGGGGATCACCGGGGGGTGGCCCCAGTCGGCGTCCTGATCGTCGGCCAGACGCTTGTAATCTCCCGGCAGGTTGCCGTACAGGTTCAGATCGTTGAGGTTCAGGTTGCCGGCGTTCTGGGTTCCGTTGTGGCAGCTCACACAATGGGCCTGCAACAGCGGCCGGATGTCCTGGTAGAACTCCACGTCGACGACGCTCGCGTTCACTTCGTTGACCAGCGGCTGGCCGCCGCCGTCCTGGCTCACCATGGGCGTCACCTTCGACAGGTCGTAGACCGGATAAGCGGGTTTGCTGGCCTCGGTGCCGGCGAATGCCAGCGGCTGCTGGCTGTGCGCGTGGCAGCCGCCGCAGTCGGCGCGCATCTCGCCGGGGCGCACCTGGTGCCAGGTCTGGGCCATGTTCAGCACCAGCCCGTTTTGGTCGATCGTCTGGAACGTGAACGGCGTGTCGGCCGGGATCTTGGCCAGGAAGCTGGTGTCGGGATTGCCCTCGGCGTCCAGGATCGGGCTGCCGCCGCCATCGAATTTACGCAGCGGGATCTCGCCGAGGATGCGCAGGCGCTCGTTAGCGTGGTTGTGGAAATCGGTGCCGTCGAGCTCGGTCGCGTTGGGCCCGTATAGGCGCGACGCGTTGGGCTCCATCGCCAGGATTCGCACCGCCCAGATGTCGCTGTTGGAATACAGGCCCGCGTCGGCGCCCTGGTAGGTCCAGTTGCTGCTGGCGCCGTTTTCGGACGTGTTGAACGGGTCCAGGCCGTCGAAACTCGACTCGCCGCGGCCCGGGAAGCTTTCCCGCTTGTAGAAGCTGCTGGTGCCGACCAAGCCGTAAGGCGTGCCGGCGGGCAGCAGCGAATGCACGCTGCCGTCGTTGGGCAGCCACGGGCGCGTCGCGGGCTCGACCACGCCGTGGATCGCGCTGTACGGCACGACAGCCCGCGGCCAGGCCTCGTTGTAGGCCGGGTCGTTTTTGATCACTACCAGTTCGGCCGGATCCCAAACCGGCTGCGAGCCCGCGATCAGGTACAGGCCGGCGTCGTAGCGCGGCATGGTCGTCGGCCGGTTCAGGTCGTTGGCCGGTCCCGGGGTCCAGACCACGAGCAGGTCGTTGTCCG
>JBFGYD010000451.1:0-2701 GCA_041587615.1 Lysobacterales bacterium | reverse complement strand
TCGACGATGAGATCGCCGTTGCCGAGCTGGGTCATGAAGTGAAACGCCTGCGCACTGCGGAAGGCGCTGACCACCGGCCCCCAGGCGCGCCCGTCCGGGTAGATCGACCAGATCCCCCACAGCCGCTCGTCGCGCAGACCCTGGCTCTCGTAGGTCGAGAACATCAACCGGCCGTCCTGGAGCACCGTCGGGTGCAGCGCGCTGCCGATCGTCATCGGCGCGATCGCCTCGACGTTTTCGCCGTCTGCGTCCATCACGTAGAGCTGCAGCGTCGGGTTGGTGAAGCTGGCGGTCGGGATGTAGCCGTTGCGGTTGGAGGTAAACGCGAGCCTGCCGCCGGGCAGCGGCATCGGGCCCAGATTGAGAATTCCGTAGCCGAGCCGGTTGAAGTTGCCGGGCGGGTTCAGCGGATTGGACTCGTCCCAGTTGCCGGCCCCGGTCAGCGGGGTGAACTCGCCGTGGGTCAGTTGTTCGATTTGGCGCGTGGCCAGTTCGATCCGAAAAATGTCCGCGCCCAGATGCGGCAGGTCACCGCGCTGGCCGTTCAGGAACGCCGGCTGAAGGTTGTGGAACAGGCTGTAATAGACGAACTTCCCATCGAACGAGACGACCGGATCGGTGACCCCGCAGTCGGTGCAGTCCACCAGCACTTCCTCCGAGCCGTCCGGGTGCAGCAGCATCAGATCGGCCCCGGGATCGAGACGGGCGGGATGGAAAATTTCCGGCCAGATCGTGTTGACGACGTCGCCGAAACGGGCCTGACGCACGTAGACGATATCGTAGCTGATGGCGCCGGCGAGGACCGGCCCGGCGCCCACGAGCATCAGGCAGATCACCAACACCGCGCGGCGAGCGAGCGAAACCGGGGATATCGTCGGACGATGAGCACCCATTTGGCCAGTATAGGCAGCGCCTGCCGATCTGATGTGACCCTGATCACGGGCCGGCCCGCGCGGGCGCGGTCTCAGGCTAACGAACGACACACCGGTCTTGAGAATCAGGGCGGGATCGCGAACCCGAGTAGTTCACGGCCAGCCGCGGCGCGTTCGTACATGGTCTCGTAGGCCTGCTCCATCGCAGCGCAGAAGGCGCCCGTCTGAAACAGCGGCGCTTCGGCGCGGGCGTCGGCCAGCTTCGTCCTCAGCGCGGCCCGGGCCCTCTGGTCCTGCCCCAGGCGAATGGCCGTCGCCTCGTATTCGTCCAGCGAATCCACGGCCAGCTCGGGCGCCCCGGCGCTACCGACCAGGCTGCCCGCTACGCGGGACGCAAACGTCTCACCGGGGCAGGTCAGCACCGGGCAGCCGGCCCACAGCGCGTCGGACGCCGTGGTATGGGCGTTGTAAGGCAGGGTATCCAGAAACAGATCGGCCACGGTGTAGCGGGCCAGGTATTCGAGATGCGGCCGCTTGGTCATGAACTTGAGCCGCCGCGGATCGACGCCTTGCGCCTTTGCATGGGCGCGAAGGTTGGCATCGGTGCTGGTGCCGGCCTTGCCGGCCAGCAGCCACAGCACGCTGTCGGGAACCGCGTTGAGGATTCGCATCCAGACCGCGAACAGGGTTTTCGAAAATTTATAGGAGTTGTTGAAACTGCAGTAAATCATCCCCTCATCGGGCAGCCCGCAACCGGCGCGGCTTAATTCGATCGCCGAAAAGTCGCGGGTCGTGTCGGTCGGTTGATAGCTGTGCGGCAGGAACACCGGCTGCTCGTCGAGGTGAGCCACGACCTCGGGCGGGGCGACAAACGGGTCGACCACGATGTAGTCGATGAAATCGGCGCCCATCGTACCCGGATAGGCGAGCCAGTTGACCTGCAGCGGCGCCGGTCGCATCGCCAGCACCTCGCTGACGGCGCCGCCGCCGTAGCCGCGCAGGTCCACCAGGATGTCGACTCGATCGGCGCGCACGGACTCGGCAATCGCCTCAAACGCCCGGCCCTGCAGATGCCGAAACTGATCGAAGGCGGACTCCAACCGGTGCCGCAGGGCGCTGCCGTCGTCGGGTCCGACCGAGTAGGCGATGGTGCGAAAGCGGCCGCGATCGTGGTGCTCGAAAAACTCGGCGGTCAGGCAGGCGGTCGGGTGCCGGTGAAACCCGGACGACAGGTAACCGATCGTGATCCGCTCCGGGTTCTCGGTCAAGCGGCGCGGCGGCAGCGGTTGACACCGGCGTTCGATCTGCGCCGCCCATACGCGAGCACACTGTTGCTGGCGGGCGGGACCCGATTCCTCGGACAAGAACGAGAACGGCTTCAGGCCCTCGCCACCCGCGTCGAGCGCCGAGATGAAGCGGTCCAACAGCTCGCGGTGTTCGTCCCAGCGACACAGGCGCCGGCGCAAAAACAGCGTCTCGCTGAGCGCCGGCCCGAAATCGGGATCGATTTCCAGCGCACGCTGATGGCAGCGCAGGGCCTGGTCCCAGTGGCCCAATTCGTCTTCGACTACGCCGAGCTGGTAGTGCGCGTCGGGATCGTCGCGGTCGTGGCGAACGGCCTGCTCCAGCGCCGAGCGGGCTTCCTTGCTTTGCCCCAGCAACGATAACGCGACGCCTAAGCACTTGTGCGCCGGACCCAGCCGAGGCTCGATCTCGAGCGCCTGCCGCGCCCGGACCTCTGCCTCCCGCGCAGCGCCGAGCCTGATCAGCGCCGCGGCCAGGTTGGCGTGCGCCCCGGCCAGCCGCGGCGCGGCCTCGATCGCGCGCCG
>JBFGYD010000450.1:0-2721 GCA_041587615.1 Lysobacterales bacterium | reverse complement strand
CCGACGGTATCAACCAGTCAGCGTCGGGGCTCAAATGGATCGTTTTCGACTACGAGCCGGACGGGGTCCACCCGAGTCTGCGCGGGGAGTTGAAGGTCGGCCGGCTGCTGGCCAATTTCTTTCATCACCGCGACCACGTGCGCCCCTGGTTCGACGGTTTGCACGATCACGGCATGCACCCTCTGTTCGCGTCCGACGATGCGTTCGTCGACGAGAGCGTCCCCGGCGGCAACTTCGGCGGACTGCCCTTCCTGGCCGTCGCGCTCGATAACCGCACGACCTACCTGCGCCTGGACGCCAGCCACATCCCCCGCGACCACGTGCTGCACGCCAAGCTGAGCCTGCGCAGCCTGAGCGCGGTGGCGGTCAGCGTCGACACCGCGGACGACACCAACTGGAACGAGCACACGATCACCGCGGCCAACGCGCCCGTGCCCAACGGACAGATCCTGTCCAGCGGCGTGCACTGGTCGCGGGACTCATCCCCGAGTTTCGACCTGACCGAGGTGCTCGCCGGCGACGCCGACGGGATCCTGACCGTCGTCTTGACCCGTGAAAATCAGCCGCCGCAGGAAATGGCCGCCAAGGAAAGCCATATCGGCCGTCCAGCGCTCGTGATCTCCTATCGCGGCCACCACCGCCCGGACCGGATCCACGACGGACGTTTCGAAGACGAGTACTGACTAACGGGTCAACCGATGGATCAGGATCGCGGCGCGCTGGACGGCCGCCGGGATCGAGCTGAGATCCAGTTCCTCGTTCGGCGTGTGGCCGTGTCTGCCGTTGGCGCCCATGCCGGCCAGCGCGTCAGTAAAGGGCGCCACGAAAGAGACGTCGGCGGCGCCGCGGCGCAGCGGATCCAGCGCCGGCATCGGCTCGCCGCCGAGCGCGACGTTGATCTCCGAGAGCATTTGCTGCAACGCGATATTTCCCTCGGTCGGGGCCATCGCCGGGTAGCCGTCTTCGAAGCGGATGCTTGCGTCGGTGTGCGGCAGGTGCTCGGCGACGACTGCCGCCATCGCCGCTCGTGCTCGTTCCTCTTGTTCCCGTGAGATGGTTCGCATCCCGCCGTGGACCGTGACCCGGCTGGGCACGACGTTGGTCTTGCCAAACGCGCTGCCGCGGGTCTGCTGGATGTCGTAGTCGACCTCGGTGCCGCCGAGGATCGAGCCGGCGTTGAAGGTCAGGTACTGCTCGCCGCGCACGCGCTCGTAGAACCCGTTCAGGATCCTCGCCGCCTCGAAGATGGCCCCGGCGCCGGTGTCCTCGTTGAAGATGTTCGACGAGTGCGACTGGCGGCCCGTTACCTCCAGCAGCCACTCGCTGGACGAGCGCCGCGCCACCGTGGCCCACTGGGCCTGATCGTCCTTGAAGCCTGACTCGAACCCCAGCGCGACGTCGGCCCAGCGGCCGGCCTCGATCAGGTCTCGGCGCGAAATCGCCAGCGGCTCGCCCGGGCTTTCCTCGTCCCCGGTATAGGCCACGACGATCTGCGCGCCTTCGAGCGCGCCGACCGCGGCCAGCGCCTTGAGCGCGAAGACGATCACGACGTTGCCGCCCTTCATGTCCTCGGCCCCGGGACCGTACGCGATCGATCCGCGGCGCACGAAGCGCTGGAACGGATCGTCCGCCTCGAACACCGTATCCAGATGGCCGATCAGCAGAATCTTCCTGCCGCGATCCCCCGCGCGGCGGGCGAACAGGTGCCCGGCGCGCTGGGTTTCCGGCGGTAGCTCGATCCACTCGGTCGCAAAGCCGAGATCCCGAAGTTCACCCGCCAGTACCCGTCCCACCTCGCGCACCCCGTCGTGGTTCATCGTGCCCGAGTTGATGTTGACCAGCTCCTCGATCAGCGCGACGGCGCCCTCGGTATTCTGCTGGATCCACGAGGCCATCGCGGATTCGGTGGGACTTAGCTCGGCCGCCGGCGCGGCCGCAATCGTCAACACGCCCAGCAGCAGCGCGGCGGCTTGTAACCTTAGGCAGGTCCTGTTCATGTCACCTTCCCGGCTCAAATCGCTGCAAAAAAAGGGGCCACCAAAAAAAGGGGCCAGGTTCATTTTTTTCCAAACAGGCCGCTTGACACGTCCGCAACTAATTTGTTGATTCGTATCGGTTTGCTTTGACCAAAAAATGAACCTGGCCCCTTTTTTTGTTCGGTTTCCACACCCCTCAGTCAAGAACAAAGCTGCTGCGGACGTAGAAATAGGCGCCGTTCATGCCAATCGGCGACAGCACGTCGTAGGGCAGGTGACCGAAGTAGTTGATGTTGTCGCTGGACAGGTCCGGATACTCATCCAGCACGTTCTCGCCGCCGATGGCGACCGACCAGCTATCGCTGATGTCGAACCCGAGTTCCAGGTCCAGGGACCATTCCGAGCCATAGGTCTGGGGGTCCGGGAAGCCGCCACCGAAGTCGAAATCGCGGGTCGTCTCGCCGAACCGGGTCGCCCGAACGAGCACGTTCCAGCGGTCCCACAGCCAGTGCGTGGACAGGATGAATTTGTCGTCCGGGGGAGCCGTTTCCAGCGTGTTGATCTCCTCCTCGCCGATCACCTGCGGGTTCTTGACGTCGGTGTCGGAGTGGTTGTAACCGGCACTCCAGTTCAGCGTCGCTGAGTCCCAGGCCCCCGATCCGGAGGCGGCGAGGTTTCTTCGCTGGAACGCGGCCGCCACGACACTTGAAAACGCCGACGTCGTCGGTCAGGGCTCGATCGGACT
>JBFGYD010000449.1:0-2728 GCA_041587615.1 Lysobacterales bacterium | reverse complement strand
GCCGTTCGGCCGGAATCCTGGACATCGCCTGCGACGGTGACGGCGCGGTCGAGCTGGCCCGTCGTTCGCGCGGCACCCCGCGGATCGCCAACCGGCTGCTGCGCCGGGTGCGCGACTTCGCCCAGGTCAAGGGCAACGGCGTCATCACCGAGCCGATCGCCGGCGCCGCGATGAAGATGCTCAAGGTCGACGCGGCCGGCTTCGACGCGCAGGACCGGCGCCTGCTCAAGACCATGATCGACAGCTTCGACGGCGGACCGGTCGGAGTCGACAGCCTGGCCGCGGCGCTGAGCGAAGAACGGGGCACGGTCGAGGATGTGCTCGAGCCCTACCTGATCCAGCAGGGCTATTTGACCCGAACCCCGCGCGGGCGCACCGTGACGGCCAAGGGCTACCGCCATTTCGGGCTCAAGACGCCGCGCCGAACCGAGCCGATCCCCGATCTGTTCAATGACGACGACTGAGGGGGCAGGCGTTTCGAGCGGGGATGCCTTCGCGTGGCCGGTACGAGTCTACTGGGAGGACACCGACGCGGGGGGCGTGGTCTACCACGCCAACTACCTGCGCTTCATGGAGCGAGCCCGCTCCGAGTGGCTGCGTAGCCGCGGTATCGACCAGGTGCGGATGCGGGCCGAGCGGGGCGCGGTGCTGGTGGTGTGCCGAATGGAGTGCGATTTTCGAAAACCCGCCCGCCTGGACGACGAGCTGGCCGTGAGCTGCGAGCTTCTCACCGCCGGCGGGGCCAGCATGACCCTGGCGCAGGAAATCCGGCGCTTGGGCGACGGCGCCGGCATGCTGACCGCGCGGCTCAAGGCCGCCTGCCTCGACGCGGCACGCTGGACCCCGCGCCGCTTTCCCCCCGAACTCAAGAGCGCCTTGTCCTAGCCCGATCGCGGGCCGCTGGCATGGGCGCGGTATCGCAGACCGTTGGGCGTCGACCGGGCAGTTGCCCTTTGACCGCCCCGAGCCCGACCGTTCGGCGCCATAGCGATGCCCCACGCTGGGCCCGTCACGGCGTGCGCCGATCGGCCGGCACGCGTCGGCCGACAGTTCCGGCAACTCGTGCAATCCTGCTTTGAGGAGAGACCGGAGACCATTGCCGGGTGCGCGGCCGGCGACAAACCCGGCGTGGATGGCATGCGGTTTCGCCGGCCGTCGCCCGGAAGAAGCACCGCGATGCGGTTCTTGGCAAGGACCGGGCCATTCCCGACGGACCGCGCCTTGCCACAGGCGAGGTGCGTCACGCTGATGAGTTAACGAACTACCCACACAGGTCACTAGAGCGAAGGCAACAAGGTAGAATGGCCGCTGAACTTTGCCATGGGTGAGGCGACAAAATGGTGAGCCCGCAGATGCAAGAGTTTCACTGTTGCGCCCGGACTTCGAAGTTCAGCACTGTTGTTTCAGAGAAAACGAGAAAAAATGATGTGTTCGCCAAACCTACGCCACCGGCCCGCGGGAGCCCCTGATGCAAGCTGAGCTGTCGTTGATCGATCTGGTGCTTGGCGCAAGCTGGCCGGTCAAGGTCGTGCTGGTGCTGCTGCTGTTCGCCTCACTGGCCTCGTGGGTGATCATCTTCCGCAAGCGCCAGATCATCTCTCGCGCGCGCCGCCAGGCCGATGAGTTCGAGGAACGCTTCTGGTCCGGGGTGGATCTGGCGGCGCTGTTTCGCCAGATCAGCGGCGAGCAGGCTCGGGTCGCGGGCCTGGAGGCGATCTTCGAGGCCGGTTTTCGCGAATTCGCGCGCCTGCGCCAGCGCAAGCGCGGCGCCGCCACCGGCCTGCTGGAGGGCGCCGAGCGCGCGATGCGGGTCGCTTTGCACCGCGAGGCCGAGCGCCTGGAACACCACTTGAGCTTCCTCGCGACGGTCGGCTCGACCAGTCCGTACGTCGGCCTGTTCGGCACGGTGTGGGGCATCATGATCTCGTTTCAGGCGCTGGCCAACGTCAACCAGGCCACGATCGCGATGGTCGCGCCCGGCATCTCCGAAGCGCTGGTGGCCACCGCGATGGGGCTGTTCGCCGCGATTCCGGCGGTGGTCGGCTACAACAAATTCTCTACCGAGGTGGAGCGACTCGAAGGCCGCTACGACACCTTCAAAGAAGAATTCTCGACCATCCTCCACCGCCAGGCCGACGACGACTGACCCATGCTGGTTAAAGCCCGCCGCAAGCAGATGTCGGAAATCAACGTCGTGCCTTATATCGACGTGATGCTGGTGCTGCTGATCATCTTCATGATTACCGCTCCGCTGCTGCAACTCGGGGTCGAGATCGAGCTGCCCGAGGCGGACGCCAAGCCGATGGAGCAATCCGAGGAGCCGGTGGTCGTCAACGTCATGGCCAACGGCGATATGTACCTGTCCCTGGACGGGCGGGCTGAACTGATCGACGAGCAGACCCTGGTGACCAAGGTCTCGGCCTTCGTGCGCGCCAATCCTGAGATCCAGGTGCTGGTCGGCGGCGATCGCGGGGTGCCCTACGGGCGCGTGTTTGAGGCCATGGTTGCCCTGCAGAAAGCCGGCGTTCCACAGATCGGCCTGATGTCCGATCCGCTGGAGGACTCACCATGAGTTCGCAGGCGTGCGGGCTTGAAATGGAGGTCGGCCGCGGGCCGAAAAAAAAGGGGCCAGGCTCATTTTTTCCCGAAAAAAGGGGCCAGGTTCATTTTCCGACGCCGACGAAGACCGCCACAAAAAAGGGGCCAGGTTCATTTTTCGACATGAAGG
>JBFGYD010000448.1:0-2736 GCA_041587615.1 Lysobacterales bacterium | reverse complement strand
GTCGCCATCGCGAATCCGGCGGCGGTGCCTGAACAAGTGGCGTTGACCACCCTGTTGCCGCCGGCGGGAATCAATCCGACGAACGGCGGCACAACAATCGAGATACCCGGATCTCCCATGACCGCTCCGAGCGAGCAGTCCACGTCCAGAGAGGAGGCGGCCGCGGTGACTTCAGAAATGGTAATCGTGCCCGACGCGACCGGGCCGCCGACGTCAGCCGGCAGCGCCAGGATCGGCGGCTGCACATCCATGGTCACGACGCTTCCCCGGGGGTCGACGCCCGCCTCTGGGGCGGCCATCGCGGGAGCCAAGATCGACAAGATCCCCGCGCCGCCGAGGATCCAGAGCGCCCTGCCAAAGCCGCGAGTTGCCATATGAACCCCCTCCCAGTCCGCCAGTCGGACCCCTCGTGGGGTATTCCGAACCTTTTGGATTATACAACGCGTATCGTGAGCCTACCGACAACAACGCCCAAATTGCGGTTTTTCCTCAATATTGCGCGGCCGCCTGCCGTTACCCTATTCTGGTCGCCGAGACGTTTCACGGGAGCATCGCGATGAAAGGTGGATTGCTTCGCTGGTCAGCCGGTTGGCTGTTAGTTTCCTCGCTGGGCGCGGCCGCGGACTGCGGCGGCGGTGAGCCGGTGCTGCCGGACAACCTGTTCCCGCAGGTCAAGCTGGCGACCACGCACGGCGACATCGTCATCGAACTGGACCGCCGCCGGGCGCCGATCACGGTCAACAACTTTCTGCGTTACGTCGTCGACGGGGTTTACGAGGACACGATTTTTCACCGCGTGATCGCCGATTTCGTCGCCCAGGGCGGCGGCTACAAGAGCGACTTCAGCGAGATCGGCACCTTTGACCCGATCTACAACGAATCCGGCAACGGCCTCGATAACGAAGCGCGCACGGTTGCGATGGCGCGTCACGACGATCCCCACAGCGCCGATTCCCAGTTTTTCTTCAACCTGGGCGACAACGACAGCCTGAACCCGAGCCGCAAAAACTGGGGCTATGCCGTGTTCGGAACCGTGGTCGAGGGCTGGGAGGTGGTCGAGGCGATCGGCGCCGCGGCGACCGGCTTCTCGACCCAGCTCGAAACCGCCGACGTGCCGGTGGCCGCGATCATCGTCAAGACAGCAACGGTGCTCGACCCCGCCTATTAGCGAAGGCCCGGTCAATGGCGATTTTTTGTCAACGCAAAGCGCGCTGAACGCCTCGCAGACCCCGCTGAGCAACCGGTCGCAATGGGGCTTTGCGACTCCGCAGCTTGGCGTCTGTGCGTTTCGTTTCCTTCTTGCTCCACGCAATCGTTTTCAAGGAACCCGCGCGGCCCACTTGGCCAGCGCCGCGCGGTCGACACGCGCGAGCAGCCTGGCCAGCATTCGGCCCAGCGGACCCGGCCCGACGATCAGCGCGGAGGCGAAGTCGACGACGTGCGCCTGCTGCTCAGCATCAATCAGGATATTGCCCTGGTTGCGCAAATCCAGGTGGTAAACGCCACGCTCGTGCATCCGACCGATCAGCGCGTCCAGGCTGGCGATGATCGCCGGGCCGTGGGCGGCGAGCAGCGGGTTTCCGATCTTCTCGGCGGTCACGAACTCGAGCGCCAGGCCCAGCGGGTCGGCGTGCTCGAGCAGAGCCGGAATGCCGCGGACCCCGGCCAGCGCGCGATAGGCCCGCCGCTCGCGTGCGAGCAACCAGCGGCCCAGCAGTCGAACCGCCGCCGGTTTGTCGGCGTAGCTCTTGAGCACCGCCGGCCGCCCGTCGATCTGGACCCGGTAGACGTCGCCGTTGCCCCAGCCGCCACGGTTGAGCAGTCGGCTGTCCTCCCCGACACGTGGGGTCGTCACCGGCGAGAAATCTCCAGCACCTGGTCGGCCGCGACGCCGTCGAGCAAGGTTTCGCCCCCGTCCGGCCAGATCACCCGCAGGCGCTCGACCCGATCGTGCGGTCCCAGTCCGAAATGAACCCTCAGCTCGGTCTGCGACAGGTAGCTTCGGGTTGGCGACACGAGCCGCTGCTGCAACCCGGCGGGTGAGCTGACTTCGACCACCGCGCCCACCCCAAAACGGTTGGGCGGGCCGTCGCGCAGCGCGACCTGGAGCCAATGATGGTCCGTGACCGTGTCGTTGCGGTACAGCCGGGGACCGCCGGCGGCCTGGGCAATGACGATGTCCAGGTCCCCGTCGGAATCGATATCGGCAAAACTCGCGCCACGCCCGATCAGCGGGCGACCCAAATCGCCCAGCGCCTCGTTCGACAGCGCCGTGAAGGCCCGCGCACAGCCCTCGCCGCAATTCCAAAAGAGCTGGGGCGCCTGGGCGTAGTGCATGCTCGGCTGGACCCGATTGATCTCGTTTTCGATGTGGCCGTTGGCCTGGAACAGATCCTCCCGCCCGTCCAGATCCAGGTCTGCGAAGAACAGG
The DNA here is from genome assembly GCA_041587615.1 of Lysobacterales bacterium. Classification (GTDB taxonomy): domain Bacteria; phylum Pseudomonadota; class Gammaproteobacteria; order Xanthomonadales; family SZUA-38; genus JBFGYD01. Next base: position 305 of record JBFGYD010000448.1, on the reverse strand, counting down.
CCGAAGGTCAGCGCCTGGCGGCTGGCCGGACCGATCCCGAGCAGCACCGCGTCGTCGGCAAAAAGCAGCGAGTCAGCGGGCGTGGTGTAAAACGACGTCATTTCGTTGGCGAAGTTGCCGATCGCGATCCCGAGCGTACCGTCTCGGTACAGCCGGGTCCCGTCCAATCCCATCGCGCCGGTTGCCTTGCCGGTGTTGTCGAACGCGAGCCCGAGCGCCTCTCCAACTTCGTCAAACGTCCCCCCGCCCGAGTTGAGATAGACGAAATTGCGGGTCGTGTCGTTGGCCACTACCAGATCCAGGTC
>JBFGYD010000447.1:0-2736 GCA_041587615.1 Lysobacterales bacterium | reverse complement strand
TGCCGGCGTCGTCGGTCACCGTCAGACCGATCGTGTACTGACCCGGATCGGTGATCAGGGCCGGCACGATCTCTCCGGACCGCGGCGCCAGCGTGTCGATGGTCCAGTCCCACGCCACCACGGTGCCGTCGCAATCGGTCGATCCGCTCGCGGACAGCAGCAAGGCCGTCGGTGCCTGTAGCTGATCGCGCACCAAGGCAATGTCCGCTTGCGGCTGTCCGTCGCACGATTTGTCTTGCGCCCAGGCGCCGGCGCCGACGGCGAATTGGCCGACTAAAAGGACCAGGCAATATGCCCGCATTGAGCCGAATCGTGTGGTCACTGATTGCTTCCCCCGCCCCCGGTCCAACTATTTGCGTATTTCGCAAATTGAAAATAGGTCCGATCGAATTTGCTGTCAAGAACTTTCGGCCGAGGAGGCTTGTCCCCACCCCGTCGCTTGCAGGCGCGCCGCTCCTGTCGGTAAAGTCCCCAGGCTTAAATTGGTCTTGGAGAGCCCAATGACGACGGCGGCGGCAAATCTGGCCCGTGACCCCGACGACAACATGGCACGGGTCGAGGACTTTGAATTATTCATGCGGCCGATCATCAGGATCCTGCTGTTGTTCCGGGTCTCGCTGCCGGCGTTCATCGCGCTGGTCAAAAAGCTTTACCTCGAGGAGGCGAAGCAGGCGCTGGAGCACCGGAAGGAGGACGTATCGGTGCCCAAGCTGGCCTTCGAGGCGGGTTGCACCGACATCGGGCTGGTGTCTGACTTCATCAAGGGACGACGCACGACGGTTGCTGACATTGGAGACCTTCCAAGGTATGGCGCGGCGCGCGACGCCGTTCCGGTGCTGAGTCTGGAGGGCATAATTCTCGACCGCTGGCAATCGGATCCGCTGTACCGCGACGAGCAAGGGAGACCGGTCACGCTCCCGGTTCGGGGCCCGGCAGGACGCAGTTTCGACGGGCTGGTGCGCCGCTGCGTCAGCGGCCGGATGAGCTACGGCCCGATCCTGGAAACGCTCAAGCAAGCCGGAGCGATAGATCACAATACCGATACCGATGAAGTGACGCTGATGATCAGCGACCCGGACTTCGGCCGCGGCAAGGGGGGCAAGAACTACGGCGCCGGGACGAAAACCACGATGTACCTCTGCCCCAACGAAAAACTTCACGCCAGGATAAGAATCGGCAGCAAAGTAAAGCCGCTGGGCTCGACAGAAAGGAGAAACCTACGGGCCGTATTCGAATCGGCCGTTCGGGGGATCTCACACTTGGCCAGCACTTGCGCGGACAATTTGCGCCTGGTCTTCGAAGACCGCGAGCATCGGGCCGTCCTTGCGCGACTGCAAATGGAGTATTTCTCGACGAGAATCCCGGCCGCGAAATACTGGGAGTTCAAAGCGCTTTCCAGAGAAATGATCATGGGCGCGGTGAATCAATGGGCCTCCCGGGCGCAGGCCGAGATCGAGGCCCCACCCGGGCCGAATCAGCTCGCCGGCGGAATCGGCGTCTATTTCTGGGATGCCCGTCCCGACGTCCACGACACCGAACACATCGGCATGCCGGAGATCCTCCCGCCCGAGCAAGAGCCCTAGATTTCGCCCAGCAGGCGCTCGATCTCGGCTTCAAACTCGGCCACCAGCTCAGTGTAATGCTCGCCGGTGCCTGGGCCGGCGAAGCCGGAATGGATCTTGACCACCTTGTGATCCCGATCGAGGAAGATCGTGGTCGGGTAGGCCAGCACGCGGTCCAGAAAGCCGATTGCCTCGGCCGCGTCCCTCTTGCCGCTGGTTCCGGCGATCAGCAGCGGATACTCGATGCCGTGGCGCGCGCGGAAACGGCGCACCATCTCCCGGTCGCGCTCGACGTCGCCGGTGTACTCGAACGCCAGCCCGACCATCTCCAGCCCGCGTCCGCGATGTTCGCGGTACCAACGACTCAGCAGCGGCGCCTCGTCGTTGCAGTTGGGGCACCAGCTCCCGAACAGGCTGACGACAACCGGCTTACCCGCAAAGCGTTCGTCGTCCAGCGTGACCAGCCTGCCGTCGAGGTCTTCGAACGCGAATGCGATGGTGTCGTTGGCGGTGGTCAGCTTCACCTGCGACCAGGCATCCGGCAGGACCGCCTGGCCGTCATCGGCCCGCACCGCGCGCCAGGTGGCGTGGTAGCTGTCGCGTGACCAGAAGTCGCCGTGAAGCGACCCGTCGGGCCGGGCCAGAGCGGTGAACAGAAACGCGTGCGCGCCGTCAAACGTAGACAGCCTGAGGCGGCCGTTATGATAGCTGCCCTCCAGATATCGGTAATCGCCGGTCGGGGTCAGAAAGGTCCCCAGTACGTGAGCGCCGTTCTGGACAAACTCGCCGCGCGCGAGGTCGGTGCCGGAATCGTCGCTAAACTCAACTGCCCATGCGCCGCCGATGTCGTCCAACGGGCTTGAGTGGATCGACGGCGGCGGCAGGAAACGGACCGACATCCCCCGCGTGGCCGAAAAATCAAGCGTGGAGTCCTTGCCGCCGGCGGCGGTCTTGCGCCAGCGACCGCGCATGACCGCGCCGTCGGCCGACAGCTCCGCGCGAATCTCGGCGTCGTACCAGGAGAACCCAAGTTCCACCCGGTTGCCGTCGATCGAAACATGGCTGAACGGCGCCTGTTCCTCGCCGTTAATCGCGAACGCGCGATACGTTTCGGCGTCCCTTTCGATTTTCAGCCCGAACGGCAGCTCGCCGCCCGGCGAGGCCAGCACCGCGC
>JBFGYD010000446.1:0-2738 GCA_041587615.1 Lysobacterales bacterium | reverse complement strand
GCCGACGGTCAGCCGGGCGACGAGGTTGACCAGCGTGTTGCCGCCCTTGGATTCGGTCACCCGTCCCGGCAGGGTCAGAATCCGTCGGCCCTTGGGGATTCCGAGCCGGGCTCGGAACTGAGCCACTTTTTCAGGCGCCGGCTGAGCGCCGTAAGGAAACTTACGCGGATCGATGCCACGGTGAATCAACACCACCCGATCCGGATTGAGCCGCGGAAAGTGGGTCAGCCAATAGCGCATGCAGCTCTCGGACACGGCGATGATGCGGTCGGCGCGGGTCATGATCTCGCTGTAGCGTGAGACCGAATTGAGCCCGTGCAGCGTGCTCACCCACCGCGGGCGCGGATCGATCTTCTTGAGCGCCCACCACGCGATCCAGGCCGGAAGGCGCGAACGCACGTGCACGACCTGTACCTTGTTGGCTTCGATCGCCGCGCGTAGTTTTCTGACCGTCAGCAACACCCGGGGCGACTTGGCGCCGATCGGCAGGCGGATATGGCGGCTGCCCATCGCCTCCAGCGGTCCAACCAGACGGCCGCCGCCGGAGACCACTAGCGAACGGTGCCCCGCCTGTACCAGCGCCTCGCCGATTTCCAGCGTGCCCCGCTCGACCCCGCCGGAGTCCAGCGCCGGCAGCAGTTGCATGACGGTCAGGCGCGCCATAATCGAGCATTTGACGTTTCGATCGCCGCCGCGGGCGTGCTCGTCGTTCGGCTGAGCGCGATCAAGCGCGGCACGGGTTCGCTACTCGCCGGCTTCGAGCACAAACTCGGAGCCGCAGTATGGGCACATTGCTTCGCCGGTTTTTTCGATCGGCAGATACACCCGCGGATGCGAGTTCCAAAGCTTCATCTCGTGGGTGGGACACGACAGCGGCAGGTCGCTCCGACTCACTACGTAGCGCCGGTCGGAGTTGGCTTGGACCAGGTCGTCATTGTCGGCATCGGTGGGGTGGCTCATCGCGCCGCTGCTCAAGTTGCGTAACCGCGCCGAATCATAGCAGAATCGCGCTCCGCGGGGTCGGAGTCGGTCCCGATTCCCGGGCCCCGGATCTGCTATGCTGCCGCCTTTGCCCGGCCCCGATCCGAGTCGTTGAAAAGAGAATGCAACCCGTGACGTTGCCATGAGCGGATGTTTTGCCCCATGCTGGTCTGCGCGGCGGTGAGCCGTGGCCGCGCCGCCGCGGGCAACCGGCTCGGATCGTGCTGGATTGCCACCGACGGAGCGATCGGCAACGAAAAGCAGTGCCTGGCCCTGGCCCATTATCTGGGGATCTCACCAGAGGTATTTCGGATTGAATTGCGAAGCCCGTGGGAGCAATTCGCGCCGCTGCTGCGCTGGCGACCCGGCGCCGCCCTCAAGGGCGATCTCGAGACCACATTCCGCCGACCACCGCCAGACCTGATGATCACCTGTGGGCGCCGCAGCACGCTGGCGTCGCTCGCCGTCAAGGCCGCTGCTGGGCGTCGAACCACGACCGTGCACGTGCTGGATCCTCGAATCGCGCCGGCGAACTTCGACTGGGTGGTTTGCCCTCTGCACGACGGCCTCGCCGGCCCCAACGTGATCACGACCCGCGGCGCCCTGCACCGGATCGACCACGAAACGCTCGCCGGCGCCCGCGAAACCTGGGCGCCGCGTCTCGGCGACTTGCCCGAACCGCGCATCGTTGTTTTGATCGGAGCCAGCAACCGCGCCTATCGAATCGACCGGGCCTACCTGGATCGGCTTTACCGCTCGGCCGCACGGCTGGCCGGCGACGGCAGCTTGCTGGTCACCACCTCGCGACGCACCCCGTCCGATCTTCGCTCTTACGTCGCCGAGCGCTTTTCCGGCCCGCGCGCGGTGGTGTGGACTGACTCCGACGGCGATGCCAATCCTTACCTGGGCTTTCTCGCCTGGGCCGATCGCATCGTGGTCAGCGCCGACAGCGTCAACATGGTCAGTGAATCGCTCGGCACGGGCAAGCCGGTCCACTGCACCCCGCCCGGACCCGGCAACCGCAAGTTTCGCCGTTTCCACCGCGCCTTGACCGGCGCCGGCATGCTGCTGGCGCTGGATAGCGCGGCGAGCCTGGCCTATGCACCGCTGCGCGAGACCGCGGCGGTGGCGGCGCGCATCGCCGCCGCGCGGCCGCGCTCATGAGCCTCGACGTCCAGACCTTCTCCAACGCCACCGGCGGGAACGTGCTGTACAAGGCGCTGGCCCACCCGCTGGCGGCCGAGCCCGCCCGTGAACTGGGCGCGAAGCTTGAGGGCTATCGCAGCGTGGCAATCTACGATCCCCTGGACATCGCCGCCACGGTGGCGGCGTTCGTGCCGCTGGGCGGCGTGCGCTTGAGCGGCGTTTTTGTGCAGGACGCGCGCCGGGTCGGTGCCCACACCCTCGGCCTGGAGGCGCGCCCGGTGGACCGTTTTCGGGGCGCCGAGGCGCTGCTGCTGCTGGCCTTCGACGCCGACCGGCTGCGCCATCAGATCAGCCACCTGATCGCGCCTGAAACCCACGTCTACACGCTGGACGCGCTGCGCATCCCCGGGGACTGGCTGACGCGCCCCCGGCCCTACCTGCAGCCGCTGAACTTCGTCACCAATTTCGTTTTCTTTCGGGACTCGGAGCGAGACCACACGCGACTGACCAGCGCCAACTATTGGTCCGGCTACGGCGCCGCGGAGCCGCGGCTGTGCGGCCTGCTGTTCGACGGCGAGGGCCGCGAGCTGGCCCGCTTCAGCGAACCGATG
>JBFGYD010000445.1:0-2742 GCA_041587615.1 Lysobacterales bacterium | reverse complement strand
GGGCCTGTCAGCATGATGTTAGTGGGCCCTGTGGCACCTGAAACCGAGCCAATCAAGGCGCGAGGAGAGATGTTTGGTGACTCCAAATGAACGACGAGCAACACCGAGTGGCGCGGTTTCAGGCGCCACCCGCCGGGCTGGGGCTATTTTCTCACCCAGCGGCGTTATCAGTCGCTTATGTAGCGCTGCTACACAGCGCTCCTTCTGCCTTGCTGGACGAAAAAATAGCCGCCAGCAGGGTCCACTTACATCGTGCTGACAGGCCCCGTCAACCATGAAACACGAAAAGATCGAACGCAACATCGGCGCGATGGCGATCCTGATCGCGATCGCGGTCAGCATCGGTGGCATCGCCGAACTGGTGCCGCTGATGGTCCAGGTCCAGTCGGAGGCGCCGGCGGACGGGGTCGTGCCTTACCCGCCGCTGCAGCTTGCCGGGCGCGACGTTTACGTCAGCGAAGGCTGCTACGTGTGCCATTCTCAGCAGGTCAGACCGTTTCGCTCCGAGACCGAGCGCTACGGGGCTTTTTCGACCGCTGGCGAATACGTCTACGATCGCCCGTTTCAGTGGGGCTCGAAGCGCACCGGGCCCGATCTTGCAAGGGTCGGCGGTCGCTACAGCGACGAGTGGCATCGGCTGCACCTGCTGCGGCCGCGTGACCTGGTGCCGGAATCGAACATGCCCGGCTTCCCGTGGCTTGTGGAACGTGCCGTGGACGGTGCCGACATCGCCGCCAGGATGCGTGCGCTGCGCGTGCTGGGACATCCCTACACCCAGGCGCAGATAGACGCCGCCGCCGACAGCGTAGCGGGCAAGACCGAGATGGACGCGCTGATCGCCTATCTCCAGGGATTGAAGTGGAGGTGATGAGCGTGGATCTGGGTACGTTCCGGGGGTTGGTGACGGCGGTGTTGCTGGTCGCCTTCGTTGGTCTGTGGATCTGGGCCTTCAGCCGCAAGCGACGGACGGACTTCGATCGCGCCGCGCGATTGCCGCTGGAAGAAAACCAGCCGACCGCCGACCGCGGCGGGGAGGTCGATCGATGAGCAGTCCGATGCACTGGCTGGTGGTGTTGCTCACGCTGGCGAGCATCCTCGGATGCTGGTGGCTGATCGTGTGGTCGGCCAAGCAGGGCGATCCGAGCAAGGGTCACGAGGACACGCTGGACAAGGTCTGGGACGGCGACCTGCGCGAGCGCAACCAGCCGCTGCCGCGCTGGTGGCTGATCCTCTTTTACCTGACCATCGTTTTTGCGCTCGCCTACCTCGCCTTGTATCCGGGATTGGGCAATTTCGCCGGGACGCTGGGCTGGACGCAGGACGGCCGATATCGCTCCGAGGTGGCCGCGGTGGAGGATGTCTACGCCGCGCTGTATGCCCGGCTGACGGCGATGGACTATCCCGAGATGGTCGAAAACGCGGAGGCGCTGCAGGTCGGGCACCGGTTGTTCGCCGCCAACTGCACGACCTGCCACGGCTCCGACGGCGGCGGGGCGGTTGGTTTCCCGAGCCTGCGCGACGACGAATGGCTCTGGGGGGGCGATTTTGCCTCCATCGAGCACAGCATCACCCACGGGCGCAGCGGCGTGATGCCGCCGTGGGGTGCGGCGCTGGGGGAGTCCGGCACGGAGCAGATGGTTGCTTACGTCAAATCGCTGTCCGGGATGGACCACGACCCGGCCGCGGCCGCTGCCGGCCAGGCGCGCTGGGGCATGTGCGTGGCCTGCCACGGGGTCCAAGGGGAGGGCAACCCGGCCCTCGGCGCCCCCAGCCTGCGCGATCAGGTGTGGCTGTACGGCAGCTCCGACGAGGCGATTGCCGCGGTGATTCGCGACGGACGCAACGGCCAGATGCCGGCTCAAAAGGATCTGTTGAGTCCGGAAAAGATCAAGCTTCTGACCGCGTACGTGGCGGCGCTCTCACAGTAGCCCGCATGTTGCATGAGTTTCACTGGACGCTGCCTATTTTCTGATGAGGTTCAATGAACTGCCCGATTACTTCTAGCTTGGCACCGCCTGCAGACCGTGTCACGGGCCGCGGCACCGCCAAGCCACTTCTTTGCCTGCGGCAAAACCGTAACTTGGCTTGTGCCTGCCCTGCCGGTTTGCCGCCTGATTGCACGGCACGGGCGACGGCAACGCCAGGCCGCTTCTTCGCCTGCAGCGAAACCGCAATCCGGCTTATGCCTGCTCTGAACCGCACTCGTCGCGAAGGCCAGGCGCGCACGGCGGTTTTCGGCTTGCCGAAAGAAGCCTTGCGCGATCGGCCGCCACGCGTCCGCCGACAATTCCGACAACTCATGCAACATCCGGGCTGCTGATGGCCTCTCCCCGGCACTGGGACTGGCGCCGGCGCAGCATCGCCGAGGTCGTCTGGCCGTCGTTTCTCGCCGCGGCCCTGGCCACGTTGCTGTTCTTCGCATTGATCGATCCGCTGCCGCTGAGTCTGGCGCTGGAAATCGACTTCGACGGTAGCCCGATGACCGTGTACTCGATCGGGTTTTTCTTTTTCTGGGCGATCAGCGCGCTGTCGTCGCTGCTGACCGCCTGGCTGATCCGCACCGAACGCCGCCGCGCAGACTTCCCGCGCGATCCCGACTGAATCGGATTTAACCGATGCCGAGCGACCGCTTCGAGCGCCAGATCGACCGCGCCACCGACCGCGCGCAGGGTTCGATGTACCGCAAGGAACCCAAGATTTATCCGCGCGAGGTGCGCGGGCCATTCGCGCGCCTGCGACGCG
>JBFGYD010000444.1:0-2758 GCA_041587615.1 Lysobacterales bacterium | reverse complement strand
TCGGCGACATTTTCGGCGATATCTTCGGTGGGGGCGGCCAGCGCCGGCGCCGCCAGCGCGGTTCCGATCTGCGCTATCCGCTCGAGCTCGACCTGGAAGAGGCGGTCGAGGGGGTCGACAAGAAAATCCGCGTGTCGACCCGGGTCGGCTGCGAAGCCTGCGGCGGGAGCGGCTCCGAGGACGGCAAGCTCAACACCTGCGGTACGTGCGGCGGTGTGGGCCAGGTCCGCATGCAGCAGGGCATCTTCTCGGTTCAGCAAACCTGTCCCGCGTGTCGGGGCCGGGGTCAGACGATCGAAGACCCGTGCCGGCGCTGCCACGGCGCCGGGCGCGTGCGCGAGGAAAAGCTGCTATCGGTCAAGATTCCGCCGGGGGTCGACACCGGCGACCGGATCCGGCTGACCGGCGAGGGGGAAGCGGGAGAAAAGGGCGCCCACTCGGGCGACCTGTACGTGGAGGTGCACGTGCGCCCCCATCCGATGTTCACTCGCGACGGCAACGACCTGTATTGCGAGATCCCGATCCGGTTCTCCACCGCCGCGCTCGGCGGCGAGCTGACGGTGCCCACGCTCGGCGGCTCCGTCGTCCTCAAGGTTCCGCCGGAGACCCAGACCGGGAGGCTGTTCCGGCTGCGGGGCAAGGGGGTCAAGTCGGTGCGCAGCCGGTTGCGGGGCGACCTGCTGTGCCGCGTCGTGGTCGAAACCCCGGTCAAGCTGAACAAACACCAGCGGCAACTGCTGAGCGAATTCGAAGACAGTTTCGGTCCCAAGGCCGAATCCCATAACCCCAAGACCTTTTCCTGGCTGGAGTCGGTCAAGGAATTCTTCGCCAAAATGACGGACTGAGATCCCGATGACCGGGCTTGTGGTTCGGCACCGGCCCGCGAGCGGGTCAACTGCCCTCCGGAGGCGTTTTCACCGGCGTCCATTCGCTCGTGTATCGGGGGTCGCCCGATAGGATTCGACAGGTGATGACCCGCGTGCCGGCGGCCTGGGTGCAGCGCTGGTAATAGCTCGGCAGCAGAAACGACCCGTCGCGCAGTGGGATCAGAGCGGTCGATGGATCGCCGGCGGCTTCGCGCAGCAGCATTTCCCCGTCCGCGCTGCGCTCGACTTCTAACAATCCGCCACCGCGAGAATTCTGGTAACGCCCCAGCCGCGGGTCTCCAACGGCGACCGGGGCGTCGGCGCGCTGGACCTCGGGCCACGCTGGCTTTTCCGCCGCGCCGGTTGCGAGCGCGGCGATGGCGGCGGCCCAGTCCGCCGGCACCGCGTAGTTGTTCGCCAGGCTGATGACGATGACGTCGCGCGCCGGATCGTAGAACAATTTTGCGACGAATCCCGGCGACCGGCCTTGGGAAAGAAACGGTCCTCCGTCTATGCCCAGGACCTGCCGCAGCAGGGTATCGTCGAGCCAGCCGTCGCGAAAGACGGCGCGCGCAAAGCGCAGCATATCGCCGGCCGTGGCGTACAGGGAGCCGCCGCCGGGTCGGGTCTCGACCGCGTAGAAGCGCGCGTGACGGCGCTGGCCGATCCGGGCGCCAGGCTCGTAGCCGGCGGCCAGGTCGGGAATCGGCACCCGGACGTCCGAGATATGACCCGTCGCAATCATGCCCAGCGGCTCGAAAACGTTCGCGCGCATGACCTCGGCGAACGAGCCGGCGCCGGCCAGTTCGAGAATTTTTGCGGCGATCGCATAACCGCCGTTGCTGTAGCGACGATCGGTGCCGGGCTCGAAGTCGAGCGGGACCGTGGCCAGACGTCGCACGAGTTCATCGAGCGAAAACGACGTGGCCCCGTCGCCCCAGGGCTGATCGTTGGTGTGGGCGATTCCCGAGCGGTGGTTGAGCAGGTCGCCGATCGTGATTGACCGAGCCGACGGGAATTCAGGAAGGTACTTCGCGACCGGGGTTTCAAGGCTCATCAGCCCGCGTTGGATCAGCGTGGCGAAGGCCGCGTCGGTCATCGTCTTGGAGACCGACGCGATTCGGAACCGGGTGTCGCCGTCGTGGCGCACGCCGTGCTCGTAGTTGGCGAAGCCGAAAGACCTCTGATAGACGATCTCGCCGGCGGCGTCGACCAGCACGGTGCCGTCGAACATCGCCAGCTCAACGAACGGAGCGATGAACGAATCGATGGCGTGGACTTCGGTCCTGTCGGAGCCGGCTGCTCCCACTCTGGGCAGCGCGTAGGTGCGGCCGCCCGCGCTCCAATCCAGGCGCGTCACCGCGCCGTCCTCATCGAACACCACCTCGATCTCGGCGTAGTCCTGGGGTGAGAAAAACGTCCGTTCCGAGGTCGGAATCAACAGCCATTGTTCCATCATCACGCGGCCGTCGCGCACCCGCAGCTCGAGGTTTCTTCCCGGGCGCAGTTGGTAGGCGCCCTCGTAGCTCCGCAGCAGCGCCGGATCGACCGCCACCGCGGTCGCGTTGATCGGTTCCGGCGGCGGCACGACTTCCCCCGCGGCGATCCTCGGCATCGCCTCACGGAGCCGGTCCAGCGCGCCGGAGGTCAGGTTGCTTACCAGGATCACGGTAACCTGGCTGTCGGCGTCGTGGTCGGCGAAGGCCCGGTAGCCCAGGGCCGAGCCGTTCCAGCTCACCTCACCCGTCTCCGATATCAGAAGCTCCCAGGCGCGTTGGCCGAACTGCCCGCTCAACAGCGCCCGCTGCATCGCCAGCAGATCGCGCGCGGTCGAGTAGACCGATCCCGCACCGACGAGATACGAGACGTCCGCCGGCGGTGCGTTGCGCAGC
>JBFGYD010000443.1:0-2765 GCA_041587615.1 Lysobacterales bacterium | reverse complement strand
GTTCGGCCCCCAGCGGCCGATCGGCCCGGGCCAGGTCGATGTCGAAGGCGCTCAGGCGCAGGCCCCCGTTCACCGTCAGGCGCGGTCGCGCTTGATGCCGGAGGTGGACGTACAGCGCCGTTGAGTCCAGCGTCGAGCCGTCCGGAAACCGGGCCGGCACCGGGGCGCCGTCGCCTCCGTCCAGGCGCTCGATCCGGCGGCTGCTGGACACCCGATCGTGGTACCGCTCGAAGCCGTAAACCAGATCCAGCGCGGCGCCGGCCGCGCGCTGGAACTGGGCGGTCAGTCCCCACAGCGCGCTGGCGTTTTTCTCCAGCACGCGCTCGTTCGAATCCAGCTCGCGGGTGCGGCGGTCGTCGCGAATGCGCTGGTAGGCCGCGTGCAGTTCGTATCCGTCAAACCAGCGACTGGCGCTCTCGCCGGAAAAGCGCGCGTGGACGAAGTCACGCTGGTTGGGTTCGAAGAAAAACTCGGCCGCGGCCGCCTCGGTCTGGCCAAACCCTGGCACCAGTTCGTCGATTCTAGGGGTCGAGGGCTGGCGCAGGTGCTGCAAATCGAGCTGCCACTCGGCCGCGGTCCCGACGCGCTGGCGAACGCTGGCGCCGAGGGAGCGCGACCGGTATCCGGAGGGGCGCAGGGTGCCGGCCGGGGTGCGACGATCCCCGACGTCCTGAGCCCCGAGTTGCAGCCGGGCGGCGCGCGCCGCGGTGCCGCCCTCCAAGCTGGCCCAGGCGCCGATCGCCGAGTCGGCGCTGGACGCGCTCGTGCGAACGCTCCAGCGGCGGCCCGGCTGCTCCCGAAACGCCGGCCGGCGGGTGATCAGTTGCACCACCCCGCCCATCGCGTCGGCCCCGTACAGGGTCGAGGCCGGGCCGCGCACGACCTCGACGCGCTCGAGGCCGACCGCCTCGACGAGGCCCAGGTATTGATTCGGCGCGTTGCGAAACAGGGCGTTGTTCAGCCGCATCCCGTCGACCAGGTGCAGCACTTCCGAGCCCTTCAGCCCGCGTACGATCGGTATCCCCTGACCGGGCGTGGTCTGCTGTGCGAACACCCCGGGCTGGCCGCGGAAAACGTCGATCGGAACCTGCGGCAGTGCGGCGAGGATTTCTTCCCGGTCGATCACCGTCACCGCCGGGATCGCCCGGGTGGCCGCCTCGGCCCGGCGAGACGCGGTGACCTGAACCAGTTCCATCGCCTCGTCGCCGACCTCGGGACCGGCTGACTCCGCCGCTCCGGACAGCGTCCCGAGCAGCAGCATCCAATTAACTCGCATATTGCATGAGTTCCATGAGTGTTTTACCGAGTTGGATGGGACCATCCATCGAATATTGATATACGAAATCTAACGTAGTATATTTCTCGTAGAGGTCGGAGAACTCCCCCCTCCTCTCCGGCCTCGTCCTCCCGTGCTGAGGGGCACAAGGACGTGCCTCGATTCACCGCCAACTGGCCAGCAGACGCCGATGGCGCCGTCGCGCTCGCGGCGGCAGCTCGACCTGACGGGCGCGCGCGTCGAGCCACAGCAGCTCCAGCAGCCGCGCCAAACGGACCGCCAACGCCACCGTGGCCTCGAGCTCGCCGGCCGCGCGACCGAAGTAGGCCGCGACGAGGTTTCCGGCCGCGGCCGCCGACAGATCGTGATACTGAATCACGAAGCCCAGGTCCAGGGCCGGCTGGCCAAGGCACGCAAACTCCCAGTCCACGAACCGGATCGTGGCGTCGCCGATGATGTTGCTGGCATGCGGGTCATGATGACACAGTGCGGGTCTGGCCTCGAAATACCCGTGGCGCTCGAGTTCCGCCAGCAGACGATCGGCAGCGGCCGTGAGCACTGCGCGTTGCTTCGGAGCGACGTCGTTCAGATAGGCCCGCAGCAGTGCGGGCAAGTCCAGCGTGGGAACCGACGCCTCGAGTCGATGAAGCAGGCGCAGACGGCGTGCCAGCTCGGCCAGGCGCCGCGGCCGGCGAAGGTCCTCAGGGCCCCAGACGGGGCCGTCCAGCCGCTCCGATATCAGATAGCCGCGTCGCGGATCGCAGGCGATCAGCGGCGGCGCCAGTCCGGCCGCCGCGACGGTCTCCAGCACTCGCGCTTCGACCTCCCGGTCCACTCCGGGAACCTCGCCGTTGAGGCGCAGCACCCAGTTCCCGCGCCGGGTCTCGACCATAAAACTGCGGTTGCAAAGCCCCGCTGGCAGCTCCCGCCAGCCGACCAGCCCGGCGGCGCGGATCTCGTCGATCTCGAGGATCAGCTCGGCGCTCATCGGGCCTTCCGCGCTCGGTAGACCCGAAGCCAGCGGACCCAGCCGATCACGATCAGAACCAGATACAAAGCGAACAGCGCCGCGGTCAGGTACAGGCCCTTGGCCAGATACAGGTAGATCGACACGCTGTCGATGACGAACCAGTAGAGCCAGTTTTCCAGGATCTTGCGCGCCACCATGTACGTGGCCACGACCGCGAAACAGGTGGTAAACGCATCCGCGTACGGTAGCGCCGCGCCGAGCCGGGTTGCCATGGTCCAGCCCAGCAGCGGCACCACGGCGCCGGTGGCGGCAATCACGATTGCGTGTCGGCGCCACGGCCAGGTGGAGATTTCGAGGCGCTCGCCGGAGACCGAACCGTGACGCCACTGGTTCCAGCCGTAGACCGCCATCAGCAGATAGAACACGTTGAGCGCGGATTCGGAAAAGAGCGCCACGTCGTAGAACAGGTAGATGTAGATAGCGGTGCTGGCCGAGGAGATGGAGATCAGTCACCGTGAC
>JBFGYD010000442.1:0-2765 GCA_041587615.1 Lysobacterales bacterium | reverse complement strand
TGGCGGGTTTCAGCGCAAACTTCGAGTGCTGCAACAGCAGTTCCCGCAGGTGCCCCGCGTCGCGCTGGGTCGAAATGACCCCGTACAGGTCGGGCACCGGCATCCCGGCCTCCTGGCACAGCTTCTTGCACAGGATCTTGTCGTCGACCCGCGGGTACAGCCGGCGCGGGTTGTAATACGAAATGTAGTCGCCGTTGCGCCCGTTGAGGCCTAGTACCCCGGCCGCCTTGAGCTGCCGGTAGAGCTTAGCCCACCCCACGGTCGGCACTCCCGCTGAAATCCAGCAGCTTGCGGAATCGGCCCAGCTCGCTCAAGCGATAGCCGGTATAGCGCCCCAGCATGATCGTCAGTCCCAGCAGCGCCAACAGCAGCTCGGGGAACACGAAGGTTAAATGCCGCACCGAATCGACCCCCATGGCCAGGTAGGCCACCGCGGCGACCGCCAGGCTGCCCAGGCCGTCGCGCAGCGCCTCGGCCGGGCCCCGCTCCTCCCACACGATGCACATGCGCTCGATCGTCATCGCCATGATCACCATCGGAAACAGCGTGATCGAAAGCCCCGCGTCGATGCCCAGCGACTGGCTAAGCAGGGTCGTGACCGTCATCAGCAGCACGACGATGGTGAGCACCGACGCCAGCCGCGGCACGAGTAACAACCGCAGGTGCTCCATATAGAAGCGGATCAGCAGGCCGACGGCAACGACGATCGAGAACATGACCACGCCGGCCAGCAGCTCGGTCTCGCGAAAGGCCAGCGCAATCAGCACCGGCCTAAAGGTACCGAATGTCTTGATGCCGATGATATTGCGCAGCACCACGATGATGAACGCGCCCAGCGGCACCATCAGCAGCGTCCCGTATACGGCCTGCGTCTCGACCGGCAATTTGAGCAGCGACACGTTGGCAAACATCGAGTCGTCGCTGCGGGCACGCTGCCCGGCCAGGTCCAGCGACGCCACGTTGGCGCGCCGGACCGACACGCGCAAATCGGCGATTTCGGCGCCGTCGGCGACCGCCAGCGGCCGCTCGCCGCGCCACCACAACATGAAATCGCGCGGCAATCCACGGCTGCCTTTTTCGGGGTCGAAGAACATCCAGCGGCGACCGTTGTGGACCGCCAGCCAGGGCTCGATCGAGGCTTGCCGCTGATTGTCCTCGAGCCGGATGCCGTGCACGACTTCGCTCGGAATGCGGGCGCCGGCGAGGATCTGGCGGGCCACCCGGACGCGCGATTCCGGACCGGTGATGCGTTTGATGAACAGCGCGCTGTTTTCGTCCCGATCGGCGCCGCCGAGGCGCTTGAGCGTCTGCAGCGTGAAACTCTCGATGTCGGCCGAGCGGCTGCGAATGTCCTCGACCATCGCCGCCAGCGCCGAATCGAACGGCTCTTCCAGCTCCGGCGGGTCGGGGAAATCGGGAACGTCCGTCCAACCGCCCTGGCGCGAATCGGCGTAATACTCGGCCCGGTAATACAGCGTCTGTTCTTGGCGCAGGCGCCGGATGGTCCAGCGCGCGCTGCGGGAGAAATCGTCGTCGGCCACGGTGCGCCCGAAACCCTTGGAGACGAAACTCTCGTCCAGGCGCGCGAATCCGGGCACGCGATGGGGCAACTGAACTTCCAGCTTGACCGGGCCGTCCCGCGGCGCCAGGCGGACTCGCGCCTGCACCGTCCACAGCGCTTCTTCCTGCTGGGCCATCGTCGGATAACCGAGCACCAGGACTTTG
The DNA here is from genome assembly GCA_041587615.1 of Lysobacterales bacterium. Lineage (GTDB taxonomy): Bacteria > Pseudomonadota > Gammaproteobacteria > Xanthomonadales > SZUA-38 > JBFGYD01. The sequence continues at coordinate 1,040 of JBFGYD010000442.1, read as the reverse complement.
TAAACGAAGGCTGACATCCCGATCGCGACCAGAGACAGCGACAGAATCAGCCAGTGCAGCGATTTTTTCATGAGCCTGCGTTCCTCGTTCCGCCGCCGCCCGCTTCGTCACAGCGCGGCCGGCTGGTCTCGGTGACCGAAGGATCGACCAGAGCGATCTCGGCCAGCGCGTTGCGGCCCAGCAGAAACGGATAGCTGAAGTTGCTGCGATCGATCAGGTTGACCTCGACGTTACGCCGAATCGAGCCCAGACAGATTTCGAGTTTCACCACGTGGCGCACCTGGTGCAGGCCCGAATGACGGACGATGCGCGAGGAGCGGACGTATTCGCGCTCGAGGTCAATCGGCTCGTTGGTCTCCGGATGGCGCACCTGGAACTTGACCAGTCGTTTGTCGCCGCGGCGCACCCGGCGGATCGCGGTGGCGTCCAGCGACGAGGTGTCGGCGCCGGTGTCCAGCTTGGCCATCAGGGTGATGCCGGCGCCAGGCAGAGCAACCGGTTCGATCCAGCCATAAACCTCCGCCGCCGCGGCGGAGCCGGTGTTGAGCACGGCGACAATGAGCCAGTTACGCAGGCGAATAGGCATTGGGTTAGGGCCCCGCATCGTTCCCCGTCTTGGGGGGTATTCTATCGTTCAACCGGATGCATGTTGCGATCGCAACCGCTCACGACTGGTGCAGGCGCATCAGCCCTCGCAGCACCAGGTCGTCGTTGCTGACCATGCCGATCACCGCGCCGCCTTTGATGACCGGCGCGCTCGACAGGCCAAACTGATCGAACAAGCGCGCGACGTAGCGCACGTCCATGCGCTCGTGGATGCCGATCACCGGCTTGGTCATGATCTCGTACAGATTCACTCGTTCCGGCGCCCGGTTTCTGGCCAGCACTTTCTTGGCGATGTCGGACAGCTGCACGATGCCGAATTCGTCGTCGGCGTGGCGCTTCATGATGATCAGCGTGTTGGTGCCGTGCTCGGCCATCTCCTCGAGCGCGTCGGCGACCGTCATCAGTCCGTCCATTTCGAGAAATTGCGGCCGCAT
>JBFGYD010000441.1:0-2768 GCA_041587615.1 Lysobacterales bacterium | reverse complement strand
GGTTGGTGAACGGGCCGTCGTCGATCTCGGCCACCGGGTGCCCTTCGTCCAGTGCCGACCGGTAGTCGTCGATCATCTTCTGAACGCCGTCCGAGTCGATGACCTGCTCGGCCTTGAGCTTGTCCGCGTACAGCGCGCGGGTGGTTGGCAGGGAGCGGATCTTGCGGTACATGACCGGTTGGGTCGCGGCCGGCTCGTCGGCCTCGTTGTGCCCGTGGCGGCGGTAGCACACGAGGTCGATGACCACGTCCTTCTTGAACGCCATGCGGAAATCCGAGGCGATCTCCATGCAGAACATCACCGCCTCCGGGTCGTCGCCGTTGACGTGCAGGATCGGGGCCTGGACCATCTTGGCGACCTCGGTGCAGTAAAGCGTCGAGCGTGCATCCAGCGGGTGGGAGGTCGTGAAACCGATCTGGTTGTTGACGATGACATGCAGCGTGCCGCCGACCTGAAAGCCGCGCGCCTGGGACATGTTGAACAGCTCCATGACCACGCCTTGACCGGCTACCGCGGCGTCGCCGTGAATAATCACCGGCATGACCTCGCTGTGGGCGAAGTCTCCGCGGCGCGTCTGGCGCGCCCGCGCCGAACCGGCCACCACCGGATCGATGATCTCCAGGTGGGACGGATTGAAGCCCAGGGTTACGTGGACCTTGGCGCCCGGTGTCTGCATCTCGGAGGAATATCCGAGATGGTATTTGACATCGCCGGACTGGAGCGGGTCGCTGGCCTCCTTGGTGCCCTCAAACTCCTCGAACAGGTTTTTCGGGGACTTGCCGAGGATGTTGACCAGCACGTTCAGGCGGCCGCGGTGCGCCATTCCGAGCACGACCTCGCTGACCCCCTGGGTGCCGACCCGCTGAATGACGCCGTGCAGCAGCGGGATCAGAGAATCGCCGCCCTCCAGCGAAAACCGCTTCTGGCCGACGTATTTGGTGTGCAGGTATTTCTCCAGGCCCTCGGCCGCGGTCAGGTGATCGAGAATATTGAGCTTTTGCTCGGTCGAAAAACCGAAGTCGCCGCGACTCCCCTCCAGGCGCTGCTGCAGCCAGTGGCGCTGATGGGTATCGGTGATGTGCATAAATTCGGCGCCGATGCTGCGGCAGTAGACCGCCTTGAGCAGCGCCACCAAATCGCCGAGTTTCATTTCGTGCTCGGCGGCCAGACTGCCGGTATTGAACACCGTGTCCATGTCGGCGTCGCTGAGACCGTGCGCGGACAGCTCCAGGTCCGGCACCTCGGGCCGATGGCTCAGCTCCAGTGGATCTAGCCGCGCGCGCTGGTGCCCGCGCACCCGAAAGGCGTTGATCAGGCGCAGGACCTGGGCTTGGTTCTCCGCTTCCTGGCGACCGAAGCGCGGCCCGGCGGCGACCGATGCGGCCTTGCCGTTGATCCGGCCCAGTTCACGAAAGCGGGCCACTACCGGGCCGTGCGCCACCGCCCCGCCGTCCGGCCCCAGTTCGTCGAAACAGGCGCGCCACTGTTCAGGGACCCCGGCCGGGTTGTCCAAATAGGCCTCGTACAGGCCCTCGACGAAGGCGGCGTTGCCTCCGGACAGGTGGGAGGAGGCGCGTAGCTGGTCCAGCAGGCTGCTCACGGTGACGACTTCCTGGCCGGAATACCGGCGGCGTTGCTCAGGGCCGCAATTGTAGTGCCCCAGCGCGGATAATGCATGAGTTCGACCCGCGCGGGATAGACCGTCACAGGTCAAGCCGGCGCAGGTTGGGGTCAAGCCGGCCCTCTTCCCACACGCGGTCGAAATATTGCAACAGTTCTTTGACCTCGCGCCGGTGGCCGATTCGCAATTCGCCCTCGAAGCGCGCGGCGCGTGAGCGAAACAGAAAATGCGCTCGATCGGCGACCGCGAAGGCGCTCGGGTAGTCCAGGTCGTTTTTACCGGGCCGGCGAAAAGCCAGCACGGTCGGCAGGCGCTGGGCCAGGTCGATAAGGCGATGTCCGGCGCGTGCCGCGGCGCGGGCATCCTGGATCAGGATACGGATTTCGGGCCGTCCGGCGCCGGTCGCCAGCGCCGTGAAGGCGTCGATCAGCGGCTGCTGGTCGGTGATCCGCGGCTCTAGGTCATGGGTATACAGCGCCAGCCGGTTCTCGCACGCGCCCAGCAGGCGCAGCAACTCCCGGCGGTAGCCGTCGGCGCGAGTAAATTCCACCACCTGCTTGCCGGCGAGCGCCACCGGCGCCCGCCGCGGGCGCTGATCCCCGACCGGCGTGGACGTGGCCAGATCGCGGCGCATCCAGCGATGCGGGATGCCGGCGTCATCGAATACCTCGCCGTAGGGCTCGAACCCGGCCCGGGCGTAGAACTCTAGCGCGTGGACCTGGGCCGCCAGTGTGACTTCGGTGAGGCCGCGCATTGACGCGGCTTCGAGAGCGCTTCGCAGCAGCGCGGCGCCGACCCCGCGGCCGCGCCAGGGTCTCAGCACCGCGATCCGGCCGAACTGACCGGTCGGGGTCAGGCGGGCGGTGCCAATCACGTCGTCGTCGGCCGCGCAGGCCAAAAAATGCTGAGACACTCGGTCCTGATCGTCCCATTCTTCGTCCTCGGGGACCGCCTGCTCGGTGATGAACACTTCGATCCGAACCGGCTTGATCCGTTCCTCGTCAACGTCCCAACTCGCCGGTTCGATGAAGAAATCGCTGTCGATCATCTCCTCAAACGTCGAGAGCCTGCTCGCGCGCGTTCCCGGTGTAGGCGGCCGGGGTTAGCGCGAGCAGCCGTTGGCGGTCCTCAGCCGGCAGCTCCAGCG
>JBFGYD010000440.1:0-2791 GCA_041587615.1 Lysobacterales bacterium | reverse complement strand
TCGCCGTCGGCGAGGACGACTTCGAGTTCGAGAAACTCGCCGAGTCCTTGGACCGCATCGAGATGGATACGGGTCCGGCCGGCCCGGTAAAGCTCGCGTGTCTTGATGACCACCGCGCGCACGCCCAGGGCCGGCTCCAGCAGTCCGAGCAGCCGCTCCGGTTCGGAGGTCGGATGAATGCCGTAGCGGGACGTCGCGGCGCTCGCCCGGTCCGGCCGCTCATAGTAGATGAGCTGCCCCGATCCGTCGCCGAGAAAGCGCAGCTTGAGCCGCCCGCCGGGAGTGTGGAAGAACACGTCCCGCTGGCTGATCATGGTCGGACCGGCGTCCGCGATGCGACGCACCAGGCGGCGCTGCACGAGGGGCTCGACCAGGCGCGCCTTGATTTCGACGTTGCGCGCGCCGATCGCGTGCGCTGCCATCAGCGAGCCAGATGCAGCCGCAGTTTGACCCGGTCGGCCTCGCTACCCAACTGCTGGGAGAGCGAGTGGGCGGCGTCGGTGACGGTCTTGCCTGTTTCGCTTTCGAGCGCCTTGAGCTGAACGTCCAGGTCGCACGCATACCAGCACCAGCTCGCTTCCTCGGCCGCCTTGCCCACGCTGGTCGTGATGATTTCGGCGATCAGGTCCTCCAGCGGCGGGTTGTTCAGGCTCAAGGGACCGATCCCGGAAATGATACGGCCGGTGATTATGCGGGTCGATGCCGCGGTCGAGTCGTTGAAGTTGGTCATACGGGACAAATCGGCCGCGTTGACGTTGCCGGTCGGAGAGGTAAAAAGCGGCAGGCTGTAGTCCCCGAGGGTCAGACCGGTGGCGCGCAGAGGCTGGCCGACCGGCGCCAGCGCCGGCAGACCCTCGTGGGCGTCAAACACCGCTTCGTGCAGCGCGGTGGCCTGCGCGACCACCGGGTGGTCGACAACCTGCAACGCGGTCTGCGCCGGGTGGCCCGCCGGCAACTCGCGCCTGGCCGTCGCGAGAGTGGCGCTGGTGCCGCCGGAAGTTGGTGCGAGCGGCCGGCTTGCGCGCTGCTGGGAGCTGTGCGGCAGCGGGCTGGCGCTTGCGTCCTGACAGCTCCCCCCGGGGGTTCCGAGGCAGCGGCGGAACAGGGCGGCGTCAGCCTCAAACACCCTGAACTCCTGACCCAATGTCGCGAGATCCTCGGTGACCGCGCGATCGGCCACCGCCAGGCAGGCCCTCAAGCACACCGCTGTCGCCGCTGTGGATCGGACGCATAGCCTTCAGCGCGTTCATGCGATCCCCCCCTCCAACGAACTCGTTACCGCGTCGCCAGCTCCTTCTAACACTCGCCGGATCGTTGCGATCGGCGGTGCACGGGAGGTGACGGGGCGAGCTGATCGCCCGCCCCGTGTAGAGAGTGGTCGGGTATTAGTACCGTGGGCCGCGTGACGGACGCTCGCCGCGCGGTTTGGCTTGATTGACCTTGATGTTGCGTCCCTTCAGGTTGGTGTCGTTCAGGGACTTGATTGCCTCGTCTGCCTCTGAGTTATTCGGCATCTCGACGAACCCGAAGCCTTTCGACTGGCCGGAAAAACGATCCGAGATAACCGCGGAACTGGAGACCTCGCCGAACGCTGAAAAAACTTCCTTCAGGTCGGCGTCGGTGACGCTATAAGGCAGATTGCCAACATAAATATTCATCGTATTCAAAACTTCTCGCAACACGTGCATTGATTGAGATTTACGTCACAGGATAACCAACGGCACAAACTATCCTGGAACGAGAGCCGCTCGTGCGGCACATTCAACGATCATTCATCGGTCGGAATGTGTGGACAGGAATCCCTCTTGGCGATAGTTTGCGCCCACGGAGGCGGTTTGTCGAGCCTTAGTGGGCATTTGCAGCGAGTTTACCGGGCTGTGTCGATCACCGGGGGGGCTCGGACTCGGGTTCCCGCTCGGGCGGTCCTTTAAGCTCCAAGCGATTGCCCTCCGGATCGCGCAGGTAGATCGACGGGCCCCAGCCGTCGGCGCCGTAACGCGTGGTCGGCGGGTCTGCCTCGACCCCGTGACGAGCCAGGTGAGCGATGATCCGATCCGGGTCGAAGTGGTTGACCCGCAGGCAGAAGTGATCCATGTTGTCGCCGGCGCCCGGCGCGGCACCGCCCTCGCGTCCCAGCTTGCCCTCGACCGCGACCAAATCAATCAGGGAGCGTCCCGCGCGGAGCTGGTAGAGACCCAGCTCGGGTGCGCTTTGGCGCTCCAGCGAGCAACCGAGCACGTCGCGGTAGAACTGAATCAGCCGATTCGGGTCGCGGGCGCGAATGACGACGTGGTCCAGGCCGTCGAAGTCAAGCATGGCGACGGATGAGTGCGAAAGCCCACGTGCTCAAGCCCGCCGGTATCAGCGTCCCGATCCACGAGACCCACATCGGTATCGGCCACGGTCCGGCCGTGACCGGCCAGCCGTTGACGATTCGCAGGAGATGGGCCACGCCGACGAGCGCGAACAGCGAGCCGGAAATCAGCAGATAGGGCTGGGTTTTCATGATCGCCTCCTGCCAGGATAGTGCGTGGACAAGATGTTTTTTCACCCCGGCGCTGCCATATGATACGCCGAACAAAAGTCCCAGGAGCGTTCTCAAATGGCCGAGATCGACGCTGAACCGTTTCAGATTCGGGTCGAGCAGGCCGTCCTCGACGATCTGGCCGACCGGCTCGCGCGAACCCGGCTGCCGCGATCGGTTCCAGCCGGCTGGCGTCACGGCACCGATCCCGAGTACCTGAGTCGGCTGCTGGAGCACTGGCGCGACGGCTATGACTGGCGTCACTGG
>JBFGYD010000439.1:0-2794 GCA_041587615.1 Lysobacterales bacterium | reverse complement strand
GGCAAAGCCGGACTAGTCGACGGTCTTTATCAGTTCTCCGTCGGTCGGCTCGCCTCTGGGGTAAGTGCCGTTGATCAGGCGCAGATTCTGCTCGGCGTAGGTGGCGATCGCCGAGCGGTGGGCCAGCGATTCGTAGGTGGTTCCGGGCTCGGCCCGCACCACTCGAACCTTGGGCGGCTGGGCCAGGCTGCGGTCGGTGGTCTTCATCCGGTCGAAGCTGAAGATGGTGGCGATGAAATCGCCGTCGGAGGCAATCTTGCTCAGGTCGCGCTTGCCGGTGCCCGCGAACACGTAGGCCCGCCGCACCCGGTTGTCGAGGATCGCGGCCAGACGCACCGGACGCGGCCCGAACGGCGAGTCGTAGCGATCGGCGGTCGCGATGTAAGCCTTCATGCCGGCAATCGTGGTCTCCTTACCATCGCGCAGCCGCGGTAGCTCGAACTTCTTGCGGATCACGTCCTCGGCGGTCATCGTGCGTCCCGGGACCACTACGTAGACTTCCAGCGCGGCGTCGTTCTCGTCCGAAATCGCCTGCACCTGGGCCGGTGAGCCGCCAACCCGCCAGTTTTCCGGAAACTTCATCTTGATCCCGAAGCGGGCGTTGAAGAAATAATTGTTGCGCACCGTTCCCGGCGCCTTCGCCGGGCCCCACGGCAGGCCGTCGATCATGTCGAGGTACTTCTCCTCGTTGTCGGGGCGAAGCGTGTCCGGCACGAACTGGCGGGCCGCCTCCACCGCCTCGGCGAAGCGCTTGTCGTTGTCGGGATGGGTCATGTAGATGCCGTGCGGCACCCGAGGCTTGCGGTCCTCGGCCCGAGCCCGCTCGATCTCAAACAGCTCGCGCTTTTTCAGCAGCGAAACCGTCTGCGTGATGGCCTGCGGCGAATAGCCGGCCTTGGCCATGTACTTGGCCCCCAGTTCGTCGGCCTCGAGCTCCTGGCCGCGGCTGTAGCCGCTGATCATCGCCCCGCCGATCATGCCGCTCGCCTCGCTGGCCGCGACCCGACCCATCGGCGAGCCGGCGGCGAGGACGGCCAGCAGCGAACCGACCCCTAAGAGCTTCTGTTCGGCGTCGCGCTTGACGGAATGGCGCTCGGCGACGTGGCCGATCTCGTGCCCGATCACGGCCGCCAGCTCGGCCTCCGAATTCAGGTGCGCGAGCATGCCGCGGGTGATGTAGATGTACCCGCCGGGCAGCGCGAAGGCGTTGACGACGTCATCGTCGAGCACCGTGAAGTGGTAGTCGAGGTGGGGGCGGTCGCTGAGCTTGGCCAGTTCCTGGCCGACCGAGTCGACGTACTCCTGCAGCTCGGGGTCCGGGTACGGCCCGGCCTCGGCCATGATCCGCTCGTGCAGCTTCTTGCCGAGCGCGATTTCGGCCTTTTCGGTCATCAGGCTCAGGGCCGATGCCTGGCCCGCCAGGGCCAAGGCGAAACTCGCGACGACAACGACAAACAAGCGCTTCATGAATCCTCGATCGCTCTTTCCAGTCCGGTTCCAAATTTAGACCGAATGTACGTCATTGGTTCCTGCGCGGTTTTGCCCAGAGCCCGCATATCGCGTCAGTCGCTCGTCCAACCGAGCCACAGCGACTCAGCGCGACCGAAAGTGGCGCCAGTAACCTATGACGCGGCGCGAAAAGGCGCCCGGCGACTCGACGTAGCAGCGCGCGCCCAGCGCCAGTGCCGCGCCGGCGAATTCGCGGCGCCGCTCCAGGAGACCGTGCAACAGGGCTTTTCGTTGCGCCGGCGGCAGCTCGATTTCGCCGTCCAGCACCTCGGCCTGGAAGACCCCCAGGTCGTGATCGTCGCCCAGCAGTTCGGCCAGTTCGTCCAACGCCGCCACGTAGGGGTCCATCGCTCGCGGCCAGCAGGCGCCGAGAATGCGAAGCTGATACCAGAGGTACTTCACCCGCTTGCGCCACTGGTGAAACGTTTCCGTGCCGGGACTTTGGCGGGCGATTTCCAGTTCGCCGCGCCCGCGCCCGTAGATGCGCTTCAACCCCGCCTTCAAGACCCGGCTGCCGGCGCCGAAGTCCGGCCAGGTCGACACCGCCGCCTTGAGCACCGCGACCTCGGCGGCCACCGCCGCGCGGCGGTCGGAAGAGTTGACGAAAGCGGCCACGATCGTCCGGTGTTCGCGCTCGAGTCGGTCGAGCAGCGGCGTCAGGTCCTGACCCCCGAGCTGTTTCTTGAATTGCTTTTGCATCGAGCGCAGCAGCTTCTGCTGCACGAAGGCTTCCCGCAGGCTGGCCGAGCGGCGATTGAAATCGCGCAGGTAGGGGTTGTCTCGCTGGTAGACGGTCTCGCCGAGGCCGTCGCGACCCAGGCGCAGCACGGCGCGGAGCTTTTTGACGTTTTTGCGGGTCTCGTGAACGTCCTTGTCTGGCTGGGCGAGGGATGCCATGCGCGCGCCGGCGTCGTCGACCAGCTCCAGCGCGATGCGCCTGAGACCGGCCGCGACCGGCTCGTCCGGATAGAGCGCGAAGGCCATTCAGTCCTTTCCGGCAACCGCCTCGATGCGCCAGATTTCGTCCGCGTACTGACGAATCGTTCGGTCGGTCGAGAAGCGCCCGGATTTGGCACTGTTGGCGATGCTCATGCGCTGCCAGCCGGCGACATCCTTGTACGCGACGGCGGCGCGCTGCTGCGCCTGGCGGTATGAGTCGAAATCAGCGGCCACGCACCACGGGTCCGACGGCGCGCGGACGGAACTGAGCAGGTCGTCGAAAAGCCCGCTGTCGCGGCCGCCGAAAGCGCCGCCGTGGAGCGCGTCCAAGACCCGCTTCAGTTGC
>JBFGYD010000438.1:0-2795 GCA_041587615.1 Lysobacterales bacterium | reverse complement strand
GGCCGGGGTCGGGGTCAGCATCGGCGCGAAGCGGCCCGAGCCGTCGCCGCCGTTCAGGAAGACCCGAATATCGCTCGAGTCTTCGTTGACGATCGACAGATCCAGCCAGCCGTCGCCGTTCAGATCGGACCCGAAACCACCGTAGGAGCGAGTCGTGGCCTCGCCGCTGCGGGTCGAAAAGCGGTCGCTCTCGGCAAACGTCAGCGCCGCTGGGGCGGCCGCGGTCCAGAACTGGAACGAATAGCCACCGGCGCGCAGCGCCTCCCCGCCGGCCGCCCGGATCGAGTTGGACAGAAAGACCGTGACCAGTTCGCCGGCCGCAAACGGCCTCTGCGGCAACAGCGTTGCGGTCCGGTCACCATTGGAGAACTCGATCGCACCGCGCGCCACGCCGCTCCACCGCCCGAAGGCCCAGAAGCTCTCCGCGGTCACCGTATCCCGGTCCAGCGGAGCGGCGAATTTGACCTCGACCGGGGCATCCACCGGCGCCGCCACCACGTGCGGCCGCGGAGAGACCGAGAATACCTTGATTCCTTTGGCGGCCCGCGCCGACAGGCAGGCGGCCAGCGCGACCGCAAGGAGCAGTGCGGAACTACCGTTCAAACGCATCCAGCAAGCGTAACAAAAACCAATTGCTTCGAAGGTGCAAATCGGCGCCGAATCGTCAGCTAGAATAGAGCGCTCTCGTTGACCACGGGCCCGCGCACGTGAAAAGCTTCGTTCACGGAATCGGCGACGAGCCGCTCAGATACCAGACCCTCGGCAACGCGTTCGGCGAGGCCGTGGGTCGGTGGCCTGACCGCGAGTCGGTCGTCGTCAAGCATTGCCGAGCGAGAGGGACGTGAGCGTCGTCGCTGATCCGGACATGGGATTTGCGCCGCTTCGCTCGGCGTACCCGCGTGCAACGCTGGGCCCGCGCAGCCGTGCCGAGTTGCTGCGAAAGCTGGACGCGGAAGAGAGCCGGGTGCGGAGGGAACTGACCTCGCCGGAGGCGGACTGGCCCGACCTGGCGCGGCTTGCAAGCGCCGAGCGGTCGGCAATGCCCGCTGCGCGCGACGCCAAGCGCCTGGCTCGCATCCTCACCCGCTTTCCCGTACGCGTCGTCTCCGGCGAGTCGTTGACCCGCGTCCTTGAGGTTGGGTTATTGTCCCGGCAACGGCGCGGCCAGGTCACCGCGCTCCAGTGGATGAAATCTCAAGAGGACTGGGTCGCCGTGCTGTGCGGGTTACCCTATTTGCGGCGCTACGTCCCGCGAATCGACTTGGGTTCGGGGCGATCCAAAGCCCTGCTGGTGTTCGACGGCGCGGCTCTGGCCGCCCGCGGCGACGCGCGCTTCCTGCCGCGAGACAGCGGCGCTATTTTTCGCGATCACTTCCCGTTCGCCGATTGGTCTCGGCGCGCCCAGCGCTCCCATCCCGAGCTACGCGGTACCTCGCTGCAGCCCTCGTTTCTGGCGATCCAGCGGATCGCTCGCTCGCCGGCGCTGATGGGCGCCGTGCGCCGTGGCATGCAACGCGTCTACGAGTGCCTTGCGCACTCAAGAGAGGATGCTGAAGCGCTGCTCGGCGCGCTGCTGTCGGAGGCCTGCGCCGCGCGCTTCGGCGCTGACGAGTCCCGGCCCTGGTTCGAGCCGATCTGGCCCGAACTGAGCCTCGGCGGCGCGATAGAGCCGCGGCAAATCGCCTGCGTCATCGCCCACGCGGACACGCTACCGAAGCACCTGCGACGTGGATCATCGGGCAGCCCGATCATCGAGCGTCTGACCGGGCCGGCGCCGGACTCGCCGGCCGCTGTTCTCGCCGATCACCTGTCGGGTTATGCCAGAATCAGCGGCGCGGAAACCCTGCTCTCCAGCGCGGTGTCCGCGCTTCGAGCCCTGCCGTCATGACCGAGTTCAAGGTGTTCGTCAGCCACGCCTCGCGCGATAAGGAGACTTTTGTCCGTAAGCTGGTGGAGGACCTGATCTCTCACGGCGTAAACGTCTGGGTCGATGAAGAGGAGATCCAGGTGGGCGAGATCTTTGTCGACGAGATCAACCAGGGCCTGCGCGAGACCGACGCCACGCTTCTAATCGTCTCCTCGGCCTACCTGGAGTCCAAGTGGGCCAAGCTCGAGACCAACTCGGTCCTCGACCGGCTGGCGACGGACAATAGCGGGCGCATCCTGCCGGTACTCATCGAGGACGTCTGGGCGGACGTGCCGCCGCTGCTTCGCAGCCTGCTGTACGCGGACTTTCGCCGGCACCGTCACCTGCTCGAGTACCGGGGCGCGCTGGGCAAGCTCCTGCGGAGCCTCAAGGGTGTTACGGCGACGCGCCTGGAGCCCTCTGAAACTCCGGTGCTTTCGGTGACCGGGGGACGAAATCCGGTCAAGAACGCGGTCGCAATCGCCGCCGCCGAGCACTTCGGTCGGCACGTCGGCGCGCAAGACTGGCGCTGCATCGTCGGCCCTTCGCACGGCGTCGACGAGGCCTTCGCCCGCGGCTTCTCAGAGGCTGTCTTGGAGCGAGGAGGGCATCCCGATGACCTGCTCAGAAGCTTCAGCGCCAGAGGGCGGCAGCCCGACCACTCGCTGGGGCGAGCCTTTCCCTCTAAATATTCGAGCCGTTCCGAGGGGGTCGCCGAGCTGGTCACCGAAGCGTCGGTGTTGATCACGTTCGGCGGCTGGTCGAACACCAACTATCTCGGGGTACAGGCCTTGCTCGAGGACCGAGTCGTGCTGCCGGCAGCGTCCACTCTGGGCGCCTCAGCGCACCTGCATTCATTGATCCTGTCGCGCTATGCCCGGCTGATCGG
>JBFGYD010000437.1:0-2811 GCA_041587615.1 Lysobacterales bacterium | reverse complement strand
GGTTGCCGGCCTTGCGCACGCTGCCTTCGAGCACGGTGGCCACATTGAGGTTCTGAGCAATGGTGGCGACGTCGGCGGGCTGTTCCTTGAAGCGAAACGACGAGGTGCGCGAGGCGACGCCCAGGTTGTCGATCTGCGCCAACCGGTTGAGAATTTCTTCGGCGATCCCGGTACACAGATAGTCCTGATCCTTCTCCGGGCTCATGTCGTCGAAAGCCAGGACCGCGATCGACGGGCGCGGCGCCGCGGCGTAGACTCCGGGGTCCTTTTTCAGTCCCTTCAAGGTCAGATTGAAAAACCACGACACGACGATGGCCACCGGAAAACCAACGATGACCAGCACCACCAGTGCCGTCAGCGCCCAGTCCGGCAGATGCAGCGGCTCGAACGTGACCTCGGCAACCTGCAGCACGATCCAGGCCACGACCGCGTAGCCGGCCGCCGCCTGCAGCACCCTGCGGCGCTTCAGCTCCTCGAAAAAAAAGACCAGCTTCGTCCGTACGTCCGGCAATGACCACCTCCAAACCGGCACAACATGAGTATTAGACCACGCCTGGCGCAGCAATTCGCGAGGGTCTCGCTCTGCCAAGTCGGGGTACGCCAAATTGGATTTGGCCGGCCTGCCAAGCGGCACATGAACAGCCAGGCTCAAGACAGGTTGCGGTTTCGCCGCAAGCAGGCCAAGGCGAGCATGGCGGCTTTCGGCGTAGCCGAACGAAGCCTTGCGAGAACGGCCGTCGCGTGAAGAAGCGGCCTGGCTTGGGCCGACCCCGTTTTCCACGGCCACCTAAAGTATGAACTTCATGCCTTCGTGGCTGGGCTCGAAGCCGAGATCGCGGTAGAAGCGGATCGCCGCCGGACGCTTCTTGTCGGTGGTCAACTGCACCAGCACGCAAAATCTGGCCCGAGCCCGCTCGATCGCCCATTGGATCAACTGCCTCCCGAGCCCGCGACCACGCTGGTCACGGGCCACCCGGACGCCTTCGATCTGGGCTCGCCAGCCGCCTTGGTAGGTCAAATTAGGCAGAAAGCTCAGCTGCAGCGTGGCGACCACTCGGCCCTCGCTCTCGGCCACGACCAACTCGTGATTGAGATCGGCGTCGATCGCGGCAAACGCATGCCGGTAGGAATCCGGCAGCTCCTCACCATCGACATCACGCGACCGACCGAGCGGGTCGTCGGCCAGCAGCGCAACGATCGCCGATAAATCATCATTTCGCGCAAGCCGAATTCGTCGTCGCCCGCCAGGGCGACGACCGCCGCCAGATCCATGCTCCAAACTCGCCACGTCGCAGGCGCGTTAGTGGATTTGGGGCGGCTTGGCCTGCGCGTCCTGGACGATGTCCTGCGGCAGGCGCACGCTGGGAATGCCCAGTTGACTCAGCAGCGGCACGAGCTGCTGATGGATCAGCGGATAGAGCTGGCGGGTCAGCGTGGTGTGGTGTTTGGAAAACTCCTCAAACGAGATCGGCTCGCCCTGAAACTGCCGGTAACCGGCGTTGAGCACGCACTCGATGCTGAAGGCCGGCTTGGACTCGCCCTCCTCCGTCATCGAGCCGTCGCACAGCAGTCGGACCCCGACCTGGTAGCGAGCCGCGCCGCCCGGCTCGGCCTGCATCTGGCCGGGTGAGAGCTTGATCTCGACCCGCGCCTGGAGCACGTCCTGCGGGCCGATGCCGCGGGTGAGCTCGGCGTGGAGCTTGACGATCTGCGTGTTGAACAGCACAAAGGACTCGAGCAGGTTCATGTCAGCGACGCTCTCCATTCAAAGTTCGGTGGCGCGCCAAAGGTACCAACTGGCGACGCTTCGATGGGGGCGCCATTTCCTGCCCACGCTGAGCACCTTTGTCGGCGCCGGCAAGGCCCGCATTCGATGCGCGACCTGAACACCTTTGCGGATCCCGAGGTCCTCCGCCGGCAGCACGTCCGGTCGTTCGAGCCAAAAGATCAGCAGCATCTGCACGGTCCACAGGCCGACGCCGCGAAACCCCGTCAGGGCCGCCGCCACGGCGGCGTCGCTGTCCGCCTCGAGCTTCTCGCGGGCCGGCAGCGAGCCGTCCAGCTGGGCGCGCGCCAATGCCCGGATGTAATCGGCCTTGGGGCGCGACAGCCCCACTGCGCGCAGCGCCTCCAGCGGCGCCGCGCCGATCTGCCGCGGCTCTGGCCGACGGCCGTCGCCGAACGCGCTCGAAAAGCGGCGATAAATGGCACCGGCCGCGTGACCCGAGAGCTGTTGGTACACGATCGAGCGAGCCAGCGCCTCGAAGGTGCTGGCGTAGTCGGCGCGCCGCAGCGCGCACGGGCCGACCCGGTCGATGATCGCGCCAAGGCGCGGATCGACCCGCCGTAAATGGGCCTCCGCAGGGCCCATCGCCACCGTGTGCGGGCCTTACCCCGCCGCCCGAACCGTCGGCTCAGGGAAGCGGCTGGAAGACCTCTCTGGACAGCGCGATCTGGTCCACGAAATCCGGATCGAGAAACAGCGGCAAATGGCCGTTTACCAACCAGAGATAGAGCTGGTTGGCATACAGCGGGCTGCCCAGGATGCCGCTCTGGCCGCCGGGGATGATCTGCTCCGGCACGACGCCGATGGGCTCCGGAAAGACCTGCCCCACGAAACGCCGGAACGGACCGCTGCCGAACATGAATTCGTTCAGTCCGTCGGCGCGCGCACTGTGCCCGGAGGCATCGAGCACTTGGTAGCCACCCGAGCGAGCCACGCCTTCCAGCCCCTCCACGGTGGACAGCCCATACAATCCGTTGGGCAACGTGAACGGGCCGCCCAGGACATGATCGAAGGTCACCCGGTGC
>JBFGYD010000436.1:0-2815 GCA_041587615.1 Lysobacterales bacterium | reverse complement strand
GCCGGTCGTGCCGGCCGCACCGCTGAGCCACGGATCGTCGGGGTCGGCGTACTCGGCATAGGCGTGACGAAAGCCTCGCACGCCGACACCGTTGACCGGATTGTCCGCGATCATTCTGACCGCCGTGCTCCAGATCGGCAGGCGCATGCCGAGCGCCTGATCGACCGACGCCGCATCGCCTTCGAGGACCAGCAGCGAGCGATCGATGCGCCCGGCCAGCGTCGGCGACAGATGATAGCCGAGGGCCCCGATCAGCACCGCCGCGCCGCCGACGGCCAGCCCCGCCTTGAGCCAGCGCCGCGGCCTGCTGCGGGCATACAGATACCCGTAGCCCAGAGTCACCAGCGCAAACATGATCCAGGCCGAGCGCGTTCCAATCAACACGATGACCGCCAGCAGCAGCGCCAGCGCGGCAAAAAACCAGGCCCTTTTCAGGAAACGACGGGCATACTCGAGCGGCAGCGGCGACAGCACCGCCAGCACCGGGCCAAGCTTCAGGTTGCTCTGGCCGAAAACCCCGTTGAGACGATCGTCGGAGTGGGCCATGCCGAAAAAATTGAATCCGGTCACCGCCTGAAACAGCGCATCGAGACACCAGAAAACGACCAGCAAAGCGGTCAGCCGCCATACCGCGACGCGCTGTTGGGGATCGCTCAGCGCGGCGAGCACGAACCAACCGACGGGCACGAAGCGCAGGTAGGCCACCACCGACTGCCAGGCCTTGGCGGGGGCGACCGCGTCGAATGCCGCCAGCGCCGCCGGAATCCAGTAACAGGCGAACAGCGCCAGGTAGAGCCGCAGCGCCGGCGATTCCCGCGGCAGCGTCGGGCGACGCAGCATCGCGACCAGGCCCAGCACGGTCATGATCGCGACCGGAACTCCAGCCAGCCGGGCGGCCGGCAGCAGGGCCGGTACCGACGCGATCAGCAGCGCCGGCCAATAGCGGCGCGCGACGCCCGCACCGCGGTGGAACAGCCGGCGAATTGCATCGGTCTCGCGAACCAATTGATTCATTGCGGTCAGTGTTGAAGTCCTAGTGTCCTGTTTGGGAAGTTCGTTAGCCATCAGCGTGCCGCACTTCGCCTGCGGCAAGGCGCGGTTCGCCGAGAATGGCCCTGCGCGCTCTGCTGGTCAAAGAACCTTTCAATCAGGGCACTGGCAAGTGCGGGCGATGGCGGCGCGCGGGATTGTAGCATCCGGGTCGAGCCCGCATATTGCACGAGTCTCACTACGCGCTGCGCGCTCGCGCAACGAGCGGGCTGGCGGGCAAACGACGGGCGGATCTGGGATACTCAGCGCCGATGAAACCGTTGCTCAAATGGCTGCGCGCGGCTTGGCTGATCGTCGGGGCGACGCTGATCTGTCTGCTGGTGGTGGACGCCGCGCTCGAGCAGCTGCTGCCCGAGCCCCACGGCTTGAGCCCGATCGATCCGCGGGCCGCGGCGCCGGACCGCGAGGAGGCCGATGCGCTCGCCGACGAACCCTGGGTAAGGGCCTACTTCGCCGAACTCAAGGCCGCCCGAAGAACGCGCTGGGAACCCTACAGCTACTGGCGCCGACAGCCCTTCAGCGGTGAGTTCATCAACATCGACGCCGGCGGGATTCGTCAAAGTTGGAGCCCCGACGCGCCGCGTCTCAAAGTGCTGATGTTCGGCGGGTCGACGGTCTGGGGCACCGGCGCGCGCGACGACCACACGCTGCCCTCGGCGCTGGCGCGAGCGCTTCATCGGCGGGGGCTGGCGGTCGAAGTCGTGAACCTGGGCGAGAGCGGTTACGTGTCCGGTCAAGAACTCGCGGCGCTGCTGTCTGAACTCAGGCGCGGCCCGCCGCCGGACGCGGTCGTGTTCTTCGACGGGGTCAACGACGTCTACGCGGCGCTGCAGTCCGGGCGCGCCGGCATTCCTCAGAACGAGGGGCACCGGGTCCGCGATTTCCGCGTCACCGACGGTCTCGACAACTGGCTGGAGGCGTTCCCGTACACGCTCGAGGGCGTGCGCCGGCTGGGCGCCCTGCTCGGCTCACCACGCCCGCCCCGGCCGCTGCCGGCGCTGGCTGCCGAACTCGTCCAAGCCTATCTGGCCAACGTGCGCGCGGTGCGCGCGCTCGGCCTGGAGTTCGGCTTCGAGGCCTGGTTTTTCTGGCAGCCCAGCGTCTTCACCAAAGTGTCGCGCTCGGCCAGCGAAGAACGCGTGTATCGAGCCTCGCTGTCGCGACATCGCGATTTGCAGTTGGCAGCGGACGCGGCCCTGAGCAGGCACGTGGGAACCGGGGTAGTCGACCTCTCCGGGCTGTTCGCGGGCAGCGCCAAGCCGGTGTTTATCGATTTTTGCCACCTGTCCGAGGCCGGCAACGCGCGCGTGGCGGAGGCCATTGCTGCGACTCTCTCCGGGCCTTTGACGCGGCTGGCGGCTCAGGCACAGAGCGACTCGTAAAGGGCCAGCGTCTTCGCTTGCATCTCGGCCTTGAGGTACGGCTGTCGGTCGGGCACCAGGGGCGGTGAGTCGAGCATTTCCAGGGTCTTGGCGTAAAGGGCCTTCTCATCACCGACCGCCACCAGCCCGCTCGGGTAGACCTCGCCCAGCACCTCGCCAATGCCGCCATGATCGAAACCGATCACCGGTCGCCCCAGCGCCAGCGCTTCGACCGCGGTGCGGCCAAAGGACTCCGGCTTGCTCGACACACAGAAAACCAGGTCCGACATCGACAAAATGCCACGAATATCGTCCCGATGCCCGGTAAAGGTCACCCGATCGACCACGCCTAGTCGGCAGATTCGTCGCATCTGCCGCGCCCGGTAGTCTCCCTTCTTGTCCTC
>JBFGYD010000435.1:0-2845 GCA_041587615.1 Lysobacterales bacterium | reverse complement strand
GGTCCTCCTCGAGGATCGCTATCCGCCGGCGACCGAGTGCGGCAACTGCCACCCCCGCCACTACCGGCAGTGGTCTGCTTCGCAGCACGCCTATGCTCAGATGAGCCCGGTGTTCAACGCGATGCACGGCAAGATTCTCAAGCTGACCAACGGCACCAACGGTGATTTCTGCATCCGCTGCCACACGCCGGTCGGGATGAACCTCGGCGAGGCCGAGTTCATGAGCAACATCGACCGCTACCCCACCTCGCGTGAAGGCGTCACCTGCATAGCGTGCCATCGTCTGAACCAAAACTACGGCAAGTTGAGCGGACGACTGACCGTGGTCGAGGGCGACTTGACTCAGCCGGTTTACGGCCCGGGCGGTGATCCGACCGAACTCACCGAAGCGATTGCCGCCGGCGGACTGGTCACCGACCCTGACAGCCCAGGCCGCCAGGTGCACGCGGATGTCGCGCTGTTCGCGCCGATCGGCCAGCCGGCGTTTTGCGGGAGCTGCCACGACGTCACACTGGTCAACGGTTTCCGCCTGGAGGAGGCATTCAGCGAGTACAAGAACTCGCCCGCCGCCAAGCGCGGTATCACCTGCCACGACTGCCACATGGGCAAAGAGCCCGGGCGGGTGCTCGCCGAGCGGAGCGACCCCGATTTCGAGCGCAAGAACTACGACTTCGGGCCCGCGGCCAAGGTCGGGCGCCATCGCACCGCCCCGCGCAAGCTCACCGACCACCGCTTCGTGGGGCCTGATTACTCGGTCCTGCCGCCCGCGCTGTTCCCGCTCAACATCGCCGCGATCAAAGAGGAAAGCGAGGCCGACGACCCGACCGCACGGGGTATGGCCACGATCCGGGAATGGCTGGAATTCGACTGGCAGGCCGGCTGGGGGACCGACGACTTCGAAGACGAAGTCGCTGACGATCATCCGTTCCCCGAGCGCTGGGCCTCGGTGGACGACCGCTACGACGCGCGCGAACTGATCGAGGAAAACCTGGAACTTCTGGACGAGATGACTGCGGCTCGGCTCGAGCTGCTTCGAAACGGCTATGGACTGGGCGAGGTGACGGTCGATCCACCCGATCGAAAGGGACTGGATTTCTCGATCGAGGTCAAGAACCTGACCGACGGTCACAACGTACCGACCGGATTCGACGCCGAGCGGCTGGTCTGGCTGCACGTACGGGTGGTCGACGCCAACGGCATCGTAGTGCTGGAATCCGGCGATCTCGATCCCAACGGCGATCTCCGGGACCTGCACTCGGCCTACGTCCACAACCACGAACTGCCGCTGGACAAACAGCTCTTTTCGCTCCAGTCGCGTTTCGTGGTCCGAGGCGTCCGCGGCGGCGAGCGCGAGCAGGTACTCGCGGTCAACTACTCTCCATCGCCGCTGCCTTTTCTGCGGCCCGAGACCCGCTCCTCGATCCTGCTCGGGCGCCCGGGCGGGGCGCGCAAGCACAAGATGGGCATCGCGCCGCTTGACCGTCGCCGGGCCGAATACCGGGTCGAGGCCGAGGCTTTGTCGGCACCGCCGTACGTGGCGACGATCGAGTTGAAAGCGGCGATGGTGCCGGTGAACCTGCTCAACGAAATTCGCGACGTAGGCTTCGATTACAACTTGAGCGCGGCCGACATCGCTCGCAGCCTGGTCGCTGGCCACCAGGTGATCGAGTCTCGCGAAATCGTCCTGGACGCGGCGTTGCAGACGCAAGGCTGGCGCAGCGCGGCCCGTTGACCACCCTGCCAGCCCTCGTGCTGTTGCTCGCCGCTGCCGGCGGCGGCGAGTCCAGCAGCGGTGAGCGCAGCAGTCGGATCTCGGATCAATCGGTGCCGCACATCGACCGCAGCGCGGTTCCGCGGCGCCCGCGACCGCTGTTGGAGTTAGGCAGTCCGTTTCTCGGATCGGGCAACATCGAGCGCGGGATCGAATTGCCCACCGGGGCCGTGTGGCAGCCGCAGCTGGTCGTGTTCGGCACCGTGCGCACGGCGGTTCAGAGTTTCGACGACGGGGCCGAGCGGCGCGCGGAATGGGCCAACCGGCTGGACCTGTTCGCGAATCTCCAGTTGTCCGGCACCGAGCGATTGCTGATTGGGATTCGACCCCTGGACAAAGACGGGGTTTTTTCCGGCTATCAGTTTTCGCCGGACTCAGACGACGGCTCGGTCAGCGAATACAACGCCGACATTACGACCTTGTTTTTCGAAGGCGACTTCGGCGAGCTGTTTCCAAAGCTCGATCCGGCCGATCGGCGCTCGCTGGATCTAGGGTTCTCTTTTGGCCGGCAGCCGCTGTTTTACCAGGAGGGCGCGCTGATCAACGATCGGATGGACGCGCTGGGGGTGATCCGCAACACGCTGCTTCCTGGCGGCGGCAGCGATTTTCAAATCGCGGCGCTCTGGGGCTTCAACGAAATCAATCGCGGCGATGGGATTGAGGCACGTGAGGCCGATCTGTTCGGGCTGTTCAGCGCCTGGGACCGGCCGCGCAGCACGCTGCGCCTGGATTTCGCGTACGTGCACGACGAAACGGGCGGCGACGGCGCCTATCTGGGGCTGGCCGCGATTCAGCGGATCGGCCATTTCAACACCTCGTTTCGCGCCCTGGGCTCGACCGCCCTGGACGACGAGAGCGCGGCCGTGCGCGACGGATTCCTGTTCCTGAGCGAGATCTCGTGGACCCCGGCCTGGACCGTGGATCACGTCTACGTCAACGCTTTCGTCGGCATCGACCAGTACTCGGCTGCGGCGCTGGATCCGGCTGCCAGCGGGCCGCTGGGACGCGCCGGAATCCTGTTCGAGTCCGCTGGTCTGGGCCGTTTCGGCGCCCCCCTTGGAAGTCGCCCGGACC
>JBFGYD010000434.1:0-2850 GCA_041587615.1 Lysobacterales bacterium | reverse complement strand
GCAGCATTCGCGCGGCTGCCCCCGGACACCCGAGCCGTGGTCTGGCTGTATGACGTCGAGGGCTACAGCCACCAGGAGATCGGCGCCATGTTCGGCCGCAGCGTCAGTTATTCCAAGACCCAGGTCAGCCGCGCCCACCACAAAATGCGCGCTTGGCTCAGTTACCCGGAAAGTGGACCGCCATGTCGACAGATCATTCCCGCCAGTTGACCACCCCGACCGACCCGGACCTGACCCGGCTGCCCCCGCTGGAGCCGCCGCGCGACGTGTTGCCTCGGGTTCTGGCCGAGATGCGCCGGCGTGCGGAGCCGCGGCGCCGTCATGGCCGCTGGACGCGCTGGGCGGCCGCCGCGGTGCTGATGCTGTCGCTCGGCGTCATTGGCCTGCTGACCGAGCGCATGGATCGGCAGTCCCGGGAGCTGGAACAATGGGTGCGCTATTCCCAGCAGCTCGAGGCGCAGCTAAAGCTTGTCGGAGGCCGCAATCAGGTCGTGCGCGGCCACCGCGCCGCGGCCCTGGGCGAATTGGAAAGTCGGCTGGCGCTGGTTGACTGGCAGCTCTCCCGGCAACCGCCGTCCGATCACCAGATCGAGCTGTGGCGGCAGCGTGCGCTGCTGCTGCACGACCTGGTCACGGTGCGAGCGGGGGAGCGGGTGTTGGATAACGATCGGACGCGGCGCCCGGTGGTCACGATCAACGGCCCACGGTCGGCGATTCCGGCCTCTTACGAAATCTGAACGAGGACATCCAAAAAATGAAGCACATCCTGACAATCCTGGTTGTCGCGAGCTGCCTGGTCGGTCCGGTCGCCGCGGTCGGGGACCCGAACGAGGCTTCCGAGCTGGACCGTCTGCGCGAGGAGCTGAGCCGCACCCAGCAGCAGCTCGAACAGCTCAGCCGCCAGATCGAGCGCCTCAGCCGCGACCGGCCGGCGGCCGTCATCGCGCCCCGCAGCTACAGCTTCGGCGGCGAGGCACGTCCGATGGTGGGCATCATCATGAACGCCGCCGCGGATCGGCGCGGGGTGCTGCTGGTCGGGGTCACGCCCGAGGGACCGGCCGAACAAGCGGGTCTGCGAAGCGGCGATCTGATCGTCGAAATCGACGGCCAGACGCTAGCCGGCCGGAGCGCGGTTGACGAGGCCTACGACCTGCTCGATGGGATGAAAGCGGGCGACACATTCGAGTTCGTTTACGAACGCGACGGCGAACGTAAGACGGCAACGGTAACCGCCGAGCTGCATCAGCCCTCCTGGTCATTCGGCTACAGTTTCGAAATGCCGGATATCCAGTTGGGCGAGGATTCGAGATTCGGGCTCGATCTCGATCAGTTCAAGGACTATGCCGACCGCCTCCGGGACTGGCAGTGGAATTACCAAGAGCTGCCCGGAAGCGCATATCTGTGGCGGTTCGGGTTCGCGTGGTCCGGACTTGAGCTGGCGCGCCTGAACCCTGATCTCGCGCGCTATTTTGGCACCACCGACGGGGTCCTGGTGATCGAATCCGACCTCGCTGGAGGCGCCCTCAAAGGCGGCGACGTGATCGTGGCCATCGACGGCGAGCCGGTCAGCGATCCCAAGCAGGCGATGCGCCGGCTCGGCCGGTTCGAACCGGGCGCCGCGATTCCGCTGCGCATCATCCGCGACCGAGCCGAGCAGCCGGTGACCCTGATCGCGCCGAGCGTCAGAAGTCCCAACGTCGGCTTTTATTTCGACGGTCGGGACGAGAACGGGAAACGGCCGAGCCAGTAACGGATCAGCAGGAAGCCGAAGAACATCCCGCCCAGGTGGGCGAAATGCGCCACCTGGGTCTGGGCGCCGCTAACCCCGAGGGTCAGTTCCAGCACTCCGTAGAGCAGCACGAAATACTTCGCCCGCATCGGAATCGGCGGAAACAGCAGCATGATCTGGCGATTGGGGAACATCAGCCCGAACGCCAGCAGGATGCCGAACACGCCGCCGGAAGCGCCGATGGTCGGGAAAAAGACGTCCTGTGCGGCGATCACGACCAGTTGCACCAGCGCGGCGCCGATTACACAGGTGAAATAGTAAAACAGGAACGCGCGCGTGCCCCAGAGCACTTCGATCTGCGAGCCGAACATCCACAGCGCAAACAGATTGAAAAACAAATGGGTCAGGTTGCCGTGCAGGAAGCTGTAGGAGACCAATTGCCAGATCTCGAACCCGACCTGGCCGGCGCCGCGCACGGTGCCCGAACCCAGCGGCCAAAGCGCGAAATCGAGCACCAGGGCCGGCGCCCGGCCCTGCAGGCCGAACGCCAGAACGTTGACGATCAGCAGGGTGAACACGGCCGGCGGCAGCGACCGGTAGGGTCCGGGCCGCGGGCGCGGAATCAGCATCGGTCGTCCTCGGCCGGCAGCAGCTTTCCGGGATTCATGATCGCGTGTGGATCGAACGCCCGACGGATCGCGCGGAGATAGGCGATTTCCGCGTCACTGCGACTGTAAGACAGATAGGGCCGCTTCAGAAGACCGACGCCGTGTTCGGCCGAAACGCTGCCTTCGTGGCGGGCCACGACCCGGAAGACGAACTCGTTGACCCGCTCGCAGGCCTTTTGAAACGCCTCCAGCGGCAGATTCGGCGGTCGCAGGATGTTGAGGTGCAGATTGCCGTCGCCGATGTGCCCGTACCAGATCACCTCGAAGTCGGGATAGCGTTCGGTCACGACCGCGTGCAAGTCGTCCAGAAACGCCGGCACCCGGGAAACACGCACGGATACGTCGTTCTTGTACGGCGTTCGGGACGCAATTCGCTCGCTGATGTTTTCGCGCAGCGCCCACAGCGACGACGCCTGCTGCTCGCTCTGACTGATCACCCCGTCCGCGATCCAG
>JBFGYD010000433.1:0-2855 GCA_041587615.1 Lysobacterales bacterium | reverse complement strand
GCGAAGCGACGGGCTATGTCGAGGGCGACACCTGGTATCGAGACATGCGCGCGCCGGGATTCTCGGGCAAGGCCGCGCCCGCGGATCAGGACTCGCTGCAGTGGCTGGCCCGCGAAATCGTCGATGATCCGCGATTCCCGGCCGCCGCGGTCAAGTTCTGGTGGCCGGCGGTGTTCGCCGCCGAACCCCTGGACGCGCCGTCGCCGGCGGCCGATCCCGAGGCCGCCGCGCGCCAGGCCGCCTACCAGGCGCAGCAGGCGCTGGTGGCCGAGCTGGCCGCGGGGTTCGAGGCCGGTTTCGCCCCGAACCGGCCGCTGAACCTGAAGGACCTGCTGGCCGAAATGGTGCTCAGCGATTGGTTCCGGGCCGACGAGATCGAGGCGGTGCCGCCGGAGCGGCGCGCGGCATTCGATAAGGCCCGGGCGGGCACCGGCCGCCTGCTGACCCCCGAGCAACTGGCGCGCAAGCTGCAGGCGGTCACCGGCCAGCGCTGGGCCTTCTCGATCTACGACGTCGCCGCCGGCGAGACGGTGGAAACGGATTTCCTGAACCAGGACTACCGGCTGTATTACGGCGGCATCGATTCCACGACCGTGACCCGCCGGGTCCGCCAGATGAACGGACTGATGACCAAGGTCGTCGAAAACATGGCGCTGGAGATGTCCTGCCCGATCGTCGTCGATGAGTTCGGCAAGGCCGCGTCGCAGCGGCGGCTGCTGGGCGGCCTCAGCCCCGATCACACGCCGGTGACCGAACTGGTCTCCCGCTTCGCGACCGGCAACCGCGCCACCCTCAGCGTCGGCGGCTCGCTCGAGGCCGGGCCGATCGTGCTGCAGATCGCAAGCGTCGTTCCGGATGTCGACGAAGACGCCCCGCCGATGGCGATCGCGACCGTCACGGTTACCGACGGCAACGGCGACACCGTGTTTGCGGTCAACGGCAGCGAACTCGGGGACTTCGCCGGCGGCTGCGGCGGCGCGGTCGGCACGTCCTGGCGCCTGCAGCCCGGTTGTCGCCTCGAACTGGCCCTGGACCTCGAATCGAGCGGGCGCTTCGACTTCGACGTCGACGCGGCCACGAACCCCGAACAGGGCGTGCTCGCGATCTCGGTCAACCGGACCGACGGCTGGTCCGGCGAGACCCGAGGCGCGCTCCGGATCAAGAACGCGCTGCGCGACCTTCACCTGAAGTTCCTCGGTGAATCGCTGGCGCTGGACGACCCCGAACTCGAGCGCAGCTTCGAGCTATTCCGCGGCCTCTGGTCCGCGCGCCTGGCCCGGGCCGAGGAGCCGTGGGTGCGCAACGAATGCAATGTCGGCGTGGTGCCCTACGCGGATCGCCGGCGACCGGCCAGCGACCCGTTTCAGACCGTCAACACGTGGATTGCGATGACGACCTATTTCCTGAGCGACCATCGGTTCATCACCGAATGAAGCGCCGGCACGCCCTCAAGCTGTTGGCCGCCAGCGGTCTGGGTTTCTTCGCCCCGGTGACCCGCCGGGGATGGGCCCAGACGGTCTCCGAGCCGGAGTACGACGGCCCGCTTTTTTTGATGGTCCAGGCCAACGGCGGCTGGGACGTCACCAGCTTCTGCGATCCCAAAGATGACCCGAGGATCAACAAGTGGGCGTTGACCCTCGAGATCGAACGGGCCGGCAACATTCCTTACGCGCCGTTTGCCGGCAACGGCGACCTGTTCGAAAAATACGCCGAGCGGATGCTGGTGATCAACGGCATCGACGTGCAGACCAACTCGCACGACGCCGGCGTGATCCACAACTGGAGCGGGCGGCTCGAGGACGGCTATCCGTCCTTCCCGGCCCAGGTGGCCTCGGCGCTCGCGCCCGAGATGGCGATGTCGTACATCAGCAACGGCGGCTATTCGGAATCCGCGGGACTGGTCGGTTTCACCCGCGTCGACCGCGTGGGTCCGCTGCGCAAGCTGCTACAACCCAACGGGCGTCCCGAGCTGCCCGAGGCCAATTTCCTCGATCACGACGACCTACAGGCGGTTCGTTCGGCGCAGGCCGCGCGCCAGCAGGCCGCGCTGGCCGGCGGCGAAGACTGGATGCCCCGACGTTTCACGACCGTCGCCTCGTACATGAACGCCACCGACGGGGGCGGCGCCTTCAACCGTTTTCTGGAGCTGCTGCCCGACGAAGAAGACCTGCTGCCGGACGCCGACGACGGCCTCGAGTTCGGCTCGCTGAAGCGCCAGGCTCAGCTCGCGCTGACCGCGTTTCGGGCCGGCATATCGATGACCGGCGATCTCAATACGCCGTTCATCTTCGATACCCACAGCAATCACGATCAGTTCCAGCGCCAGGCGCTGCTGCACTTAAACCGCAGCCTCGATTACCTGTGGACCGCGGCCGAGGAATTCGGCCTGGCCGATCGCCTGACCGTGTTCGTCACGTCCGATTTTTCCCGGACCCCCTACTACAATTCAGACGTTGGCAAGGACCACTGGCCGTACAACAGCGCGGTGCTGATGCGCAAAAACGCGCCCTGGACCAATCGCGTGGTAGGGCTGACCGACCCAGCACACCGGCCGCTGCGGATCGACCCGCAGAGCCTCGCGCGCGACGACTCGAACGGCGTCGTCATCCGCCCCGGGCATGTGATGAAGGCGCTGCGACAACTGGCCGGCATCGACCAGCATCCCTCGCTGCAGCGCTTTCCGATCGAGCTGCCGGAGACGATCAACTTCTTCTAGTCCTTATCGCGCTGCGATAAGGACGAGTTGGTCGGTCGAGAAAAGTTCATTGGCCCATCTATCTCATTGCGCTGCCGCTCACGCAAATCGATTGCTCCGGCTCAGCCGGTACTCAGCACGAGTGAAACTCATATGCATG
>JBFGYD010000432.1:0-2858 GCA_041587615.1 Lysobacterales bacterium | reverse complement strand
TCGCGCATCCGATCGGCCACGACGAGACCCCAATCGAGGCCCACCGCAGCGGGATCGTCATCGGCACTTGCCGTCTGCCGCTCGTGCTCGAGGGCGAAGCGCTGTTCCACATCGCCATTCTCGATGAACTAGAGGCCGCTGGAGAGACCATCGACCAGTTTCACGAGAAGCACGAGCCGCTGTCGGGTGCGGACAGACCCGGGCCACTGTAGTCGACATCGATCCGGCTTAGAGGGGTTCGATAACTCGCAGCGCAAATCGGCCCAAACCAGGCCGCTTCTCTCGGCTGCGCCGACAACCGCAACCTGGTTTGCGCCTGCTTCATCCTGGGCCGAAGCGGAACTTCTCGGGGGCGTTGGTGGGCAAGACCGCAACCCGGCTTTAGCCCGGCTGATCACCGGTCGCGAAAGCGGTAACCTGCCTCGAGCCTCCGCTTTCTCAGCGCGGGCCGTTGGACAAGGGGCGGTTGGAGCGGCGTCTTCGCTCCGGTGTCCACCGCGTCGTCGTAAAGGCAACCCAAACTTACCAATCGCTCAGCATCTGGTGAGCGATGCGGGCTAGGCAAAATCGCACTACCGGAGTAATGTTCACGCCGAGGGGTTCCTATGCCTGCTGCCTGACGGCAACCGGCCTTATGCCCGATCACTTATAATTGGCCGTAGGTTAAGGACTGTTCAAGCATGCCGACGCTACACGCGCTTTATTTTGCCGGGCGCTTCCTGCGCGCACCGGGACGCATCGGCGCGATCCTTCCCAGTTCCCGCGGACTGCGTGAGCAAATGTTCTCAGGACTGTCTATCGGCGCCGATGACCCGGTGCTCGAGTTTGGGCCCGGCACGGGCGCCTTTACCGTCAAGGTGGCCGATCAGCACCGCCGCGGCATTCCGACGCCATACCTGGGCATCGAGCGCGACAAGGGCATGTACCGGCGACTGCTGCG
Source organism: Lysobacterales bacterium (assembly GCA_041587615.1). Taxonomy (GTDB): domain Bacteria; phylum Pseudomonadota; class Gammaproteobacteria; order Xanthomonadales; family SZUA-38; genus JBFGYD01. Next base: position 1,918 of record JBFGYD010000432.1, on the reverse strand, counting down.
CCGCTTTCCGATGCTCGACTTCGTGCTGGGCGACGTCGCCGATGTCGCCGGGATTTGCGCCGAGCGGGGGTTTCCGCCGGCGGCGACGGTGATCTCGGGCGTGCCCTTCGTCCTGATGCGACCCGGCGAGCTCGAAGCGGTACTGGCCGATACCCGGCGGTGCATGCGGCCGGGCGGCGCGATTCGGACCTTCAGCTACCTGCACTGCTACCCGACCCGCTCTGCCAACCGGCTGCGCAACGCGATGGCCGAGGTGTTCGAAGAAAACGGCCCGCACGCGTTTGTGTTCTCCAACGTACCGCCGGCCGTGGTTCTCAGTGGCAGGGCGCCCGACCGGCCGGTACGGAAAATCAACGGCAGCGCGCGCGCCCTCGCCTGAGCCGGATACGCGCACCAGCTTGACAACCCGATACCAGCCGATTTGCGCTGTCAGCTTTCAAACCCAGGCCCCGTCTATGTCGGAGTGCACTTTCTTCACTTGCCCTCTCCGAACGGGATGGTCAGGCCGATCGTGATGACCGGTTCGCCGTCCTCGAGCAGTCCGGGAGTGGTCGAATCGGCCGTGGAATACCGGTAGCGCGCCTCGATCCGCAGCATTACGCCGTTGTTGTTCAGGTTCCACATGCCGCCGACCGCGATCTGCCCCATGATGTCGGTATCGGTCTCCTCGGGCGCCTCGAAGCGCAGCGCGCCGAGCCCGAGCAGAAAATACGGGTTCCATAGCGGCACTCGGTTCACCTGGATCAGATTGACCGCAAACCCGCTGTGGTCGAGATCGAAACCGGCGTCGAATTCGATCGTGTCGGCAAACAACTCGGCTTCCAGCGCCCAAGTTTCATTTAGGTTGGCGCCGAGTTCGAGGCCCACCAGGCGACCGTCGTCGGCCGCGCGATCGCCGCCGGCCAGCACCGTCCCGCCTTTGATACCCAAATACCACGGACTGAGCCGGCGGTCCTGCGCGGTCACCGAAAACGCTACCAGTAACAGCGTGGCGAGCAAGATGGCCTTCACCGCGCGGTCCCTCTAGCCGACGCGTTGTTTGCGTTGCCGGGATCGTCGGTGGTCGGCATCGCACGCGCCTCGAAGTCGTATCCTAGTCGCAGCGCCAGCCACGCCCACAGCGCGGCCACCGGCACCGCGATCGCCGAAATCAGCGACAGCGACATGCCGAGCATCTGGGCGAGCCCGTGATAGATCCACCCGCTGGCAGCGTCCCCGCCGCGGTACACGACGGTGTCGATGAAGTTTTTGGACTTATACCTCGCCTCCTCGCCCACCTCGGTGTAAAGCAGTTCCCGGGCCGGCTTCATCAGCCCGTATTCGCCGCCGCGCCGCAGCGCCTGAAACACGCCCAGCACCAGAACCTGCGGATAAAGGGCCAGCACAACCAGCCCGAGCAGCGTGAACAGCGGCATGATCACCAGGGTTTTGGCCGCCCCGACCGAGCGCAGCAAATGCGGGGTCAGGAAGAACTGCAGCATCAGACTCAGCGCGCTGGCACCGAAATCCACCAGCGCGAAAAAGCGGGTCGGGTCGCGGCCCTGATAAGCAGCCTCGACCAGATGGATCTGCTGGTTGTACACGATCGTCTGCAGCAGCGTGAACAGCGCCAGAACCACCGCGATCTTCAGCAGGAACGGAGAACGCACGAGGGCGGTCGCGCCGGCCCAGATCGAGCCACCGATCACGTGACCCGGCCGGTGGCGCGGATCGCGGCGACGCCAGCGCAGCAGCTTGATAAGACAGAGCAGTGCCAGCGCGAGCCAGACCGCGGCGACCAGCAGCAGGCGGCCGGGGCCAAGCTGGGGCGCCAGCCAGGCGGCCGCAAGCGGACCCAATACCGCGCCGGCAGAGCCGCCGGCGGCGATCGCGCCGAACAGGCGGCGGCCCTGCTCGCTGGAGAAGATGTCGGCCATGA
>JBFGYD010000431.1:0-2863 GCA_041587615.1 Lysobacterales bacterium | reverse complement strand
GCCGTCCAGGCTAAGATGGTCGAGTGTCTGTTTGGGAAAACGGGACACCAGCTACCTCATACACACGAGCCATGGTCGAGGGCGTTCAAAACATCCGGTTGGCGTCACCGAGGATTCCGGGCTATACGATCATCCAGCAGGTCGGTGACGGCGGCATGGCCATCGTCTACCTGGCGCGGCAGGAGTCCCTGAAGCGTCACGTCGCCCTCAAGGTCCAGCGGGTCCAGGTACAGGACGATCCGGAGGTGGCCGAACGCTTCATCCACGAAGCCAAGACCATCGCCCAGCTCGACCATCCCAACATCGTCAGCATTTACGACGTCGGGCAGACGCCGGACGGCCAGCTCTACTATTCGATGCCGTTCCTGGATCATGGCGACCTGCGCAGTTTCGACGGCGAGGACGATCGGTCGGTCATCGCGCTGATGCACCGCTTGTGCGACGGCCTGGCCTATGCCCACGAACGGGGCGTCGTGCACCGCGACATCAAGCCCGAAAACGTGCTGTTCGACCATTTCGGCAACGCGCTGATTGCCGACTTCGGGATCGCGCTGACCCAGGGCCGGCAGCGCTGGACCAAGGAAGGTCACGTGGTCGGCAGCGCCAAGTACATGAGCCCGGAACAGTCTCAGGCGCGGTCGGTGGACGCCCGTTCGGACATCTACAGCCTCGGCGTGATCCTGTATGAACTGATCGCGTCCCGGGTACCGTTCGAGGGCGATGACGAGGTGTCGATTCTGGTCGCCCACGTCAGCGCGCCGGTACCCCTGCTGCCGCCGGAAAAGCGTCACTGGCAGCCCCTGCTCGGGCGCTGTCTGGCCAAGGCGCCCGAGCAGCGCTACCCGAACGTCGAGGCGCTGAAGTCCGCCCTGGGACGCGTGCCGCTTAGCCCACCGGCACGACTACTGACCGGTTGGCGGGTCACCATCCAGGACTGGTACTTGCGTTGGCGGCGGACCCTCTGGAGCCTAGCCGGCCTGGCCACCATGGCGGCGGTCGGTGCGTTCGCCGCGTATTGGTATCTGCAGCCTCGTCCGGCCGATGTCATCAGCATGACGCCCGCTGCCCGAACGCCTGCGCCGCCGGCGTCCGTCGCCGCGCCGGCAGAGAGCAGCAACCCTTCGATGGCTCCCGGGATCGAGACCGGTACCACGGCGCGTGTCGCTGAGTCGCTGATGCCGGCAGCCGAGATCGAGGCCCTGCTGGCACAGGGTTACCAGCAGCTCGAACAGGATCGCCTCACCCAGCCGGCCGACGATAACGCGGCCAATCGGTTCATGGCCATTCTGGCCGCGGTTCCCGATCACCCGCAGGCGCGGGACGGGCTGATGGCGATCAGCCTGCGCTACCGCAATCTCATCGTGGAGGCGCTGGCCGGCGGGCGGCACGACCGCGCCGCCGGCCTCGGGAGTGCGGTCAGCGGACTTTGGCAGCGCGCCGGCCTTCAACGCTCGGATGTTCCTGGCTTTTCCGAACCGGTCATGAACGCGTTGACCGATGCGGTGGCCCTGGCCATCGCCGAGTGGGACGCAGATCAGGCCAACGCGGCGCTTGCCGCGGTCGCTGGGTTGTTTGGCGCCGAAGAACTGGACGGCCTCGAGCGTCGGGTCGAAGCGTTGCCCGCCGCCGGCGATGTGCTCGACGATCCGCGCGGAGCAACCACCGTGTTCGTCCCTCGGCGCGTCGTCAAGCCGGGCGGCGCGAGCCGCACAATCGACAGCGCCTTTGCGGTGACGCCGGTGGAGGTCACGCGCTCCGAGTACGCCCGCTTCGCCAGGGAGCGCAGCCGTCCTGACAGCGATTGCCGGCACAAGGGGGTGCCGCCGTCTTGGCTGGGGGGCATTACCTGGCGGCGCACCGGCGAGGTGGTCCAGGCAAACGAGCATCCGGTCATCTGCGTCAGTTGGCTCGACGCGATGGCCTACGCCGAATGGCTGTCGGCCCGCAGCGCGCATATCTACCGCCTGCCGACCGAACGCGAATGGTTGTATCTGGCCTGGATCGGACACGAGGCTGACAGCGCCTGCGAGACCGGTAACGTCGCCGGCACCGAGGCCGGGGAATTGCGCTACGTCGAGCAGACGCTATCGTGCGCCGACGGGTTTCTCTACACGGCCCCGGTGGGGCAATTTCAGGCCAGCCGCCTGGGTGTCTTCGATCTTCGCGGCAACGTCCGGGAATGGACCCAGAGCTGCGCGCCCGAAGTCACGCGCGGGAGCCGATTTCTCGAGCGCATCAAGTGGCGGGAGGCCGATCGCTGCGAACGGCGCGCGGTCCGGGGCACGTCGTGGTTGGACGGGCGCGGCACGTCGATGATGAGCCAGGTCGATTGGTTCAAGACCAGTCAGGCGTTTACCCACGTCGGCTTTCGCCTGGTAAGGGATCTCGCAGCCGAACGAGACCGGGGCAGCGAGCCCGACTAATCGACCCCAAGGTTTCGCACCGGTGGCGCTGGGTATCGGCTGCTGACGCTCCCGGGTGAACGTCGCTGACCCGAGCCGCGCGATCGCTTCGGGGCGCCCTTCGAACTGCTACGATGCTGGCGAAGCATTGCGATTGAGGAGGGCATCGGGTGGATCTGCGACTCGCGCTTTACGAGCTGGCGGCCCAGCACAAGCTTGATTCGAGCGGCATGGCGAAACTGGAGCGCGCAGCCGGCCTGCGGGATGAGCCGACCGAAGTCACCGCCCGGCTGTCGGGCGTCGTGGCGTTTTTGGCCGCAGCTCTGGGCGGACTCGGCATCATTCTGTGGGTCGCGGCCAACTGGGACAGTTTCGGCCGTTTCGGGCGCTTCGCGCTGCTGCAGGGAATCGTCTTGGTGATGGGAGCCGGCGCGCTGTGGCGCCCGGCGGCCCGCGCTCCG
>JBFGYD010000430.1:0-2875 GCA_041587615.1 Lysobacterales bacterium | reverse complement strand
CCATCGACGATCACGTCCTCGGTAATCGCGCCGAGGCCCTCCATCGCCATCACCCCGGTCCCTTCGAGCAGATACCCGGTCGGGTCTCCCTCGGCGTCGCGCTTGTAGTAGCTGAATCCCGGCGCCGGATCCGGCGTGTCGCGGGTGATGTTGAGAGCCTCCAGCGCGCGACTGTTGGCCCAGGCGCCGTGCAGTCCCTCGTCCATGATCAGCACCGGGCGGTCCGACACGACCTCGTCGATCATCTGCCGGGTCGGGCCTTGAGGTCCGAAGGCCGAGGACAGAAACCCGTAACCGAATATCAGCGGCGCATCGGGGTTCGCGCGAGCGTGTTCGGCGATCGCCGCGATCCAGCCGTCAACGCTGCCACCGGTGTCGAGCGACAGCGCTTTGGCAAACGCACCGCCGGCCACCGGGTGAACGTGCGTGTCGATAAAGCCGGGCAGCAGCATCTTGCCGTCGAGATCATGCAGCGTCGTCTGATCGCCCGCCAGCGCCAGCGCACCCTCGTTGTCGCCAACGTACGCGATGCGGCCCTCGTCGACCGCCAGCGCCTGCGCCCAGGGTGCGCCCGAGTTCATCGTGTAGGCCCGCGCGTTGATGAAGACGCTGTCGACGCCCGGCCCCGGCTGCTCGCCGCAACCGATCAGCGCACCCGTCAGGCCGCAAACCAAGACCATGCGGACCATGAAGCCGGGATTTGCGGCTATTTCGAGGTGGGAAAATTTGAAGTTCATGCGTCCTCGCAGGGGCCAATAGCGATGCCGATCAGGTGGACGTAGCGGATCTTCTTGCCGTCGCGCTGCACCTTGCGCTGGGTCAGCACCACCCGACTTGCGTCCAGCTTACCGGCCTGACGCCGCAGGTTTGACTCGGCTCGCTTCAGGTTGGCGCGCCTGGAACCTCCCGCGCTCACGCCGACCTCGCGACCGTCTTTCGCCTCCACCTTGCCGAGCCGCTCAAACGGACAGGTCGGCCACTGGTCCAGCAGCTCGACCTCGTCACCGGCGGAAACCGGCGCGGACGCCAGCAACAGCCATCCCAGCAGCGCGAGCGTAGCGCCGGCTATGGTCTTAGGAAAAGCAGGTTGATCGTTCATCGTTGCATTAGGATACCCTGGAACCGCGCAGGACGCGTCCAGCGTCCCCTGCGCCGGGCGCCGACCTCCGATCGGAGCCGCCGCGAACTCATGTCCATCGCTTCTCGGGTGCGCGAAACGTCGGACCTTGGCGTTGTGATAGGATCAAGAAGGAGGTTTCTTTTTGTTGGTTCGGTGCCGCGACCGCGGGTGCTCCGTTCGCCTGGAACGGGATTTGCGGTCGGCCCCGGCATGTGCAGACCCTTGAACAAGGATGACTCGCAGATGGAGGTGAAGATGAAGACGACACCGAAACGGTTGTCCCGCTTGTACTGGATCGTTCTTTGCTCATTGATCGTGCTGGCGCCAAGCCTTCAGGCCGCCGACAACTCAGGGACGCGGACCTGGAATCGCTCGCTGCTGCCGAGCACCGGCTTCAACGATCTGTGCGGCGAGGCGGTATTCCCCGGCGCGCCGAACTTTACCTTCAGCGCCCTGTTCAACCCCGCCGGGCCCGATCCGATCGTGCTGACCCCCGCGATCTGCGACGAGAATCCGGACGGCCTCCTCGCCACCTGGGCGAATCCCGGATTCTACGCCGCCAACGGGTTCCCGCTGCCCGATCCCCGGCTGCTCAACGTGCCCTACAGCCGGGTCCCGATCGTGATCGACCCGTCCGGGCTGCGCGCGTTCGTCCCGGACCACGTCCCGGGAGTCCCGCAGCCGATTCCGCCCACCCGAAGCGTGCCCAACGAACCCGACACGATCGCGTCATTCATTGGCGTGGGCGGCAGCATGAAGCTCAAGTGTTTGCGCGACGGAACGGCACAGATCCGAATCAACGGAAGCGGTTATTCGCCGCAGGCCGTCCTGACGGTTTGGATCATCTGGCAGAACCCGCCCGAGAGTGGCCTGCCACCGATCCTGCCGCAGCCCTTGGGTGGATCTCCGAACGTTTCCGTGGCCGACCGCCACGGCAGGTTCGACTTCGAGCGAAATCTGAACTTCTGCCCGATGGAGCCACAGAACGGCAGCATCCCCTTGGCCGTCGACGTCGCCAAGCACATCGATGGCGGTAACAGCTACGGTGCGGTGCCCGAGGTGCCGTTGCAGGAGATCAGCTTCATCGACCCTACCGACGGTCAGATCTTCACGAGTCAGGGCATTGGCGCCGGGATGATGACCGTTGACCAGGGCATCATTCCGCTGCTGATTGACCCCTAGCCGACCGCGGAGCCCGCGACACGCGGGCTTGGTGCCGGACACACGCACGGATTTCGAAGCCGATTCGGGAACTTTCGGAGGAGCATTCCGAACTTCCTCGGCCTCGATCCGCACCCCGATGTGCAGACAACTTTGGTAAACTTCAGGCTCGATCGCCGTGACCGGCGGAGGCCAACCAGTGGGGACTGAGTCGGACCAGGAAACGAACGCGCTGACGCCGAATCGCGTCGCGCTCGCCGCTGTCACCGTGGCGTCGGCCATGATCGGACTGGCGCCGTACCTGTGGTACGCGGGGCGCCCACTTTACCTCGCGATCCTCGCGCTCATCGCCGGCGTGGTTTGCCTTCGGTCCGTGCGCAAGGCCACGACCGAGGCGAGCGACCACCCGTCGGTCGGCGAGTGGTTGCTGGCGGGCTATGGCCAGATGAGCATGTTCGCGATGATCGGCCTCGTCGGATTCCTGTTCCACCTCATCAGTTGGCTCGTGGTCGCGGGGCTCGACTCCCTAGAGTGGGTCGGCGAGGGCCATCGCCAAGCGGCCGGCATGTGGACCGCGCTGTCCGTGTTGACCTT
>JBFGYD010000429.1:0-2892 GCA_041587615.1 Lysobacterales bacterium | reverse complement strand
TCCCGGTCGAAAAATTCATCGCCCCGGCCTGCGTTGTCGACGTGGTCGACAAGGTGGAGGCCGATTCCAAGTTTTTGCTGGAGGTCCAGCACCTGAAGGACTGGGAAGCCGAGCACGGGCGGATCGACGCCGGCAGCTGGTGCCTGATGCGCACCGGCTGGTCGAGCCGCACCGACGCCGAGAAATACCTGAACATGCACGAAGACGGCGCCCATACGCCGGGCCCGCACCCGGACGCGCTGAAGTTCCTGATCGAGGAGCGCGACGTGTGCGGCTTCGGCAGCGAAACGGTGGGCACCGATTGCGGTCAGGCCCACCTGTTCGATCCGCCGTTTCCGTGTCACAACATGATGCACGGCGCCAACAAGTTCGGTCTGGCGAGCTTGAACAACCTGGATCAGCTACCGCCCAAGGGCGCGGTGATCGTGGCCGCGCCGCTGAAGATCGTCGAGGGGTCCGGCAGCCCGACCCGCGTGCTCGCGCTGGTCGCAGCCGATTAGTGACCGTCATGAATGGCCATTCGTGGCCATCATGGACGGCGGGATTTGAAATATGCGAGTTCCAAATCCCCCACATTTCAACGACCTAGGGTCGTCGAAATGGCGGCACGTCCATGCGCCGGATTTGTGCACGCCGCCCCGGCGGCCGCAGCGCTGCCGGGCGCCCCTGGAGGCCGACAATGGCTGAGCGTTCGTTTGCCAAAGAGGTCCTGAAGCTCCGTGCCGGGGCCGGCGAGGAGTTTCACGGCGAAGGCATCCTGGCCGTGACCAAGGCCCTGCTGCAGTCCGGCGTGGCCTACGTCGGCGGCTATCAGGGCGCGCCGATTTCCCATTTAATGGACGTGCTGGCCGATGGCCAGGAAATCCTGGGCGAACTCGGGGTACATTTCGAATCCAGCGCCAGCGAGGCAGCGGCCGCGGCGATGCTGGCCGCATCGGTCAACTACCCGCTGCGCGGCGCGGTCGCGTGGAAATCCACGGTCGGCACCAACGTGGCCAGCGACGCGCTCGCCAACCTGGCCTCCGGCGGCGTGCGCGGCGGCGCGCTGATCGTCATCGGCGAGGACTACGGAGACGGCTCCAGCATCATGCAGGAGCGCACCCATGCATTCGCGATGAAGTCCCAGATCTGGCTGCTCGACCCTCGCCCCAACTTACCCAGCATCGTCAACGCGGTCGAAAAAGGTTTCGAGCTGTCCGAGGCCAGCAACACGCCGGTCATGGTCGAGCTCAGGGTCCGCACCTGCCACGTGCACGGGCGCTTCGTCGCCAAGGACAACCAGCGCCCGCGGGTGGGCTTGAGCGATGCGCTCGAAAACCCGGTGCGTGACGTCAACCGGATCGTGCTGCCGCCGGCCAGCTTTCTGCACGAGCAGGAAAAGGTCAAAAAGCGCTGGCCGGCCGCGGTCGAGTTCATCCAGCGGGAAAAGCTCAACGAGGTGTTTCCCGGTGAAATCGACGACCTCGGGATCATCGTCCTCGGCGGGCTGTACAACACCCTGATCCGAGCGATGGAGCTGGTCGGGCTGGCGGATTGCTTCGGCGACAGCAAGCTTCCGATCCTGGTGCTCAACGTCGCGTACCCGCTCGTGGACCAACAAATCACCGAGTTCTGCGCCGGCAAGAAGGCGGTGCTGATGGTCGAGGAAGGCCAGCCCGAGTATCTGGAGCAGGCGCTGAATACGATCCTGCGACGCGCCGACTTGCAGGCCCGGGTGGCCGGCAAAGACGTGCTGCCAATGGCCGGTGAGTACACCGGCGACGTGCTCAGGCACGGGCTGACAGGGTTTTTGGCCCGCTACCGGCCGGAACTGACGCCGCCGGCGCAGGTCACGACCTCGGCTCCCGACGTCGCTTCGCTGCTGTCGGCCGAGACGATTCCCGGTCGGCCGCCGGCGATGTGCACCGGCTGCCCGGAGCGACCGCTGTTCACGGCGATGAAAATGCTGCAGGACGAAATGGGTCAGTTCCACGTCAGCGCCGACATCGGCTGCCACCTGTTTTCGATCCTGCCGCCGTTTCACATCGGCAACACCACCATGGGCTACGGGCTGGGGGCGGCCGGCGCGTCGGCGTTCAACATCGACGCGGGCAAGCGCGCGATCAGCATCATGGGCGACGGCGGATTCTGGCACAACGGCCTGACCAGCGGGATCGGCAACGCGGTGTTCAACGAGAGTAACAACCTGACCATCGTGGTCGACAACAACTACTCCGCGGCGACCGGGGGGCAGGATTTGTTGTCCTCGGACGCTCGCAATCCGACCCGCAGCACCCGCCATCCGATCGAGCGCGCGGTGCGCGGGGTCGGCGTGAAATGGGCGCGAACGGTCAAGACCTACGATCTCAAGAAAACCAAAGCGGCGCTGAAGGAAGCGCTGACCACCGACGAACCGGGGCCCAAGGTCCTGGTCGCCCAATCCGAATGCATGCTCAACAAGCAGCGCCGGGAAAAGCCCCGGATGCTGCGCCGAATCGCCGAGGGCAAACGCACCGAGCGCACCCGGTTCGGGATCGATCCGGACACCTGCACCGGCGACCGCGCCTGCATCCGGTTGTCGGGCTGCCCGTCGCTGACCATCGAACCCAATCCCGACCCGCTGCGGCTGGACCCGGTCACGGTGGTCGACAACAGCTGCGTGGGCTGCGGCCATTGCGGCGAGGTCGCCCACGCCGCCGTTCTGTGTCCGTCTTTTTACGAGGCCAAGCTGATCTACAACCCCGGCTGGTGGGACCGCTTCAAGGCCGGCCTGCGCGGTGCGGTGATCGGCTTCCTGCAGCGCGGAGCCGACCGGCGCCGACTGCGCCAAGGTATCTGACCCACATGTTGTATGAATAGCTGATGAGTACCCGCCCCATCTCCATCGCGATCGCCGCTCTCGGCGGCCAGGGG
>JBFGYD010000428.1:0-2900 GCA_041587615.1 Lysobacterales bacterium | reverse complement strand
TACCTGGCCGCCCAGCTCGACGCCAACGAGCGGGTCACCGTGGTCGGCGATTTCAACATCACGCCGGACGATCGCGACGTGCACGACCCGGACAAGTGGCGCGAGAAAATCCTGTGCTCGACGCCGGAACGCGAGGCGCTGCTGAAGATCATGGATTTGGGCTTCGTCGACAGTTTCCGCCTCCACCACGACGACGCCGGCGTGTTCTCCTGGTGGGACTACCGGATGGGCGCGTTCCGCCGCGGCTTGGGGCTGCGCATCGACCTGATCCTGGTCAGCCCCGCGCTGGCGGAAGTCTGCACCGCCAGCTACGTCGACGAAGAACCGCGCCGCTGGGAGCGCCCCTCGGACCACACCCCAGTAGTGGCCGAGTTCGCCTGAGTTCGACTACGTTTTCGTATTACAGCTCGTCGGGAATGCCCGGCGCCGAGATCAGCCCTGCTTGCTCTCCTTTAATGCCGCCAGTGCCCGTTGGCGCGCGGCGGCGTGGTCGACGATCGGTTCGGGGTAGGTCTTGCCGAGTTCGACGCCGGCCTTTTTCAACTCCTCGGCGGGCGCGCTCCAGGGCTCGTGCAGGTGCTTGTCGGGCAGGCTCTCTAGCTCGGGCACCCAGCGCCGCACGTAGGCGCCGTCGGGGTCGAATTTTTTGCCCTGCAGCATCGGGTTGAAGATGCGGAAATACGGGGCGGCGTCGGCCCCGCAGCCGGCCACCCACTGCCAGCCGCAGGCGTTGTTGGCCAGGTCCGCGTCGACCAGCGTGTCCCAGAACCACTCCTCGCCGCGCTGCCAGCGGATCAGCAGGTGCTTGACCAGAAAGGAGGCGACGATCATCCGCACCCGGTTGTGCATCCAGCCGGTGTGCCACAGCTCGCGCATGCCGGCGTCGACGATCGGGAACCCGGTCCGTCCGCGCTGCCAGGCCTTCAGGCCCCTGGGGTCGCTGCGCCACGGAAAATTGCCGAAACCGTCCCGAAACGGCTGCCGCGGAATACCGGGCCAGTGATGCAGCAGGTGGTAGCAGAATTCCCGCCAGCCCAGCTCGCGCAGGTAGGCCTCGACACCCTTGGCCGCCGCGCGGTCGCCGGCCGCCGTCCGGCGCAGCGTGTGCCAGACCTGGCGAGGGCTGATCTCACCATGGTGCAGGTGCGGCGACAGACCGGAGGTGCCGGCGATGCCGGGTCGATCTCGATCCTCTCCGTAGTCCTCGACCCGGTTTAGAAAGTCTCTGAGCCGCCGGTGGGCTCCGTTCTCGCCCGGGGTCCAGGTCTCCTCAAGACCACCGGACCAGTCCGGCCGCGTCGGGAGCAGGTCCCAGTCGTCCAGCTTGTCGGACCGGATTTTCTTCGCGTAAAAGTCCAGCTTCCCCGGCCGCGGCCGAGGCTCAGGCGGTTCCGGCTCGCGCAGGCACGCCTTCCAGAACGGGGTAAATACCTTGAACGGCTCGCCGGCGCCGGTTTCGATCGCTTCCGGCTCGAACAGCAGGGCGCCGCCGAAGCGTTTGACCTCGAGGCGCTCGCCGAACTCCCGGTGGAGTTTTTTCTCCAGCTCCTGAGCGTGCGGTTCATAGCCCCGGGTCCAGTACAGGCCGGCAGCGCCGGTTTCCTCGATCAATCGAGCCAACTCCTCGTCACTGCGCCCGCGTCGGAGCACCAGCGTCCCACCCTTGTCGGCGAGCGCGTCGGCCAGGGATTTCAGGCTGTGGTGCAGCCACCAGCGGCTGGCGCCGCCGGGCCGCCAGTCGCCCGGGGACTCGTCGTCGAGAATGTAAACCGGCAGCACCGGTCGGTCGGCGCTGGCGGCCTGCTTCAGCGCGCGGTGGTCCGATAGGCGCAGGTCTTGGCGAAACCAGACGATAATCGGAGCGGTCGGCATACTTCGCCTCCTGAGGCGTGCGAGCGGGATCGTTCAATGATAACCGGACCATGAGAAAGGGCCAGGCGTCCCCGGACGGCCTGGCCCTTTTTGACTTGCCCGCGTGAGCGGGCCGACGGCGCTTACCGAATCGCGGCCATGCAATGGCCTTTGGCGTCGATCAATCGCTCGAGCTGCGCCTTGTCCAGCGAGCCCTCGCACTGCATCAGCGCCTTGAAGCTGGCGCAGTCGGAAACCTCCGAATAGGCCGCGCCGTCGTCGACCGCGGTGTCCTTCTTGTCGTGCGGCACCTCGACCCCGGACGAGGCCGTTCCGACGTTGTCGCTGGCGTCGGTCGCCTCCAGGTCCAGGGTGTAGACGCGCCCGTTGCCGCCGCCTTGGCGCTCGGCCCTCAGGTCCACCGAACGGCAGTCGACCGGCGCGATCACGATGTCGTCGACCGTGTTGCCGTCACCCTTGCCGTTTTCTTCTTCGTCGCTGGACACTTCCGCCAGCACGACGTCGCTCGCGCTCAACGTCAGATCGCACAGGTCGCTCGCATCGGTGACCACGTCCACCAGGTCGATCGTGTGGTACTTGTGGTTCGGCGGCCACAGCACGAAGCGTTCGCTCGAGACCGTGATCACCGGCGCCAGCGTGTCTTGCACGACCACCGTCCGCGTCTTGGTGTCCGACAGGCCCTCGCCGTCGGTCGCGGTATAGTCGATCTCGTAGGTTCCCGGCGTCCCTTCGTCCACCGTACCCATCGGCGGCGCCGGGAGCGCGCCGTCACAGATGTCGAAGGCGGTTGCGCCGAGTTCGACGTAGGTGTCAACCGCGCATTCCAGCGTCACCATCGCCGGGCCGTTCAACGTCACGACCGGCGGAATGGTGTCCTGCACCTCTACCGTCCGCTCGACCTGGGTCGCCGGGTTGCCGCTGGTGTCGCTGGCGTCGTAGGTGACCGTGTATACGCCTTTCGTGCTTGGATCGACCGTGTCACCGCCGATCGCGGCCATCAAGCCGGCGTCGCAGTTGTTGGCCACGGT
>JBFGYD010000427.1:0-2902 GCA_041587615.1 Lysobacterales bacterium | reverse complement strand
GTCGCTGGGCGCGCTGGAGACCCCCTACGGTCGTCTCCTGATCGGCGGCATGGCCTGCTGCTGGTTGGGCGACATGCTGCTCGTATCGCGCACCGGCAGGACGTTGTTTCTGGCCGGGCTGGTCGCGTTCCTGCTGGGCCACCTCGTGTACATCGCGGCTTTTGTCGCCCGAGGCGCCTCGGAAACGGCCGCGCTCATCGCCGCGATTCCGTTCATCCTGCTTGCGGTGCTGGTGGCGCGCTGGTTGAAACCGCATCTTGATATGGCAATGGTCGTCCCGGTGCGTGTATACATCGGCGCGATCACCGCCATGCTGATCGTCGCAGTCGGCACCTTTTATGCACACGGTGGGGGCTTCCTGCTGGCTGGCGCGGTCCTGTTTTTTGTCTCGGACCTCGGCGTGGCGCGCAACCGTTTCGTTGCGCCGGGGTTCGTCAACCGCGCCTGGGGCCTGCCGGTCTATTTCAGCGCGCAAATGCTGCTCGCGGCCTCGGTCGCGGTGTGACCACGCGATCAGTGGTTGCTTGCGGCCGGCACGAGATGTGCAATCAACTTTAAACAGTTGCCTTATTTCGCTGTTTTAAAATCATTTTTATCTGATGCCCTGGTACCGTTAGCGCGCGTATTGGGGAAGGCTCGAGCCGGATCATTAGAGCCGCAACGCCGCGTGAGAATCGCGTGTTTCAGTTCGCCGGGACCAGGCGCACGTCCGTGGCCATGGCAGTACAGATCCGCTCGGCAAAGACAAACCCGCCGACAGAGATCTCCTCGATAACCGGCTCGACGTCAAAGAAAATGAGCGTTTTCCGGTCGATGCTAACCTGGCCCGAAAGCGCAAGAGGATCGAACGTTAGGACCGGAGGCGCCGCCGTCTCGCACGAGCCTTCGAGGCTGAAGCTGCGGTCGGGATTTACCGAGTAGGTTCCCGCGCAGCTAAAGCCCGCGCCGGGAGGAACAACCGGAAAACCCCCGGCCGTCAGTTGATCGAGAAAGAAGGCCATTGCGCGGCCCGAGCTGGTCCAGTTCCCATTCCCGTCGAACCGAGTAACACCCTCGGATTGGGACGTCTCGATGCGACTGTCACCGACCAATTGCAGCGTGGTCCGGTCGAACGTCGGCGGCAATGAACCGCTCGCGGTGGCCACGCAGACGTTCAACTGCGTGAACGCGTAGTCGCCGCGAAGTAACTGATCGCTGTCGCCCGCGAAAGCTGCTCTGGCTGCGGTGATGCCGACCAGCGCGACCATGATGAATGAAGTCGTGTTGCGCATGACTTCTCCTTCTGTTGCACTCCAGCGGTCGAGAATAGCGAGCAATGGTCGTAGGAGACTCGGCAAGATTCGTGATTTTTGCGACAGATTTCGTGAATTCGAATCTGTCGTAGAGGGTCAGCCAGCGCGGATGCCGACGGCGGAATCAGAACACGCCGGCCCGCTTTTTTCGCCGACTAGCCCCCGCAGGACTGACGGATGACAAGCTCTAGCGGCAGCACTTCCGAGGCGACCGGCTCGCCGTCGATCAGCCCGATGAGCGTGTCGACCAGCTTTTCGCCGGCCAGTACCTTGTCCTGGCGCACCGTGGTCAGCGGTGGACTGACGTAGGACGCCGCCGGGATGTCGTCGAATCCGACCACCGCAACCTCATCCGGCACTTTGAGCCCGCCCTGTTGCAGCGCCTGCATCGAGCTGATCGCCAGCAGGTCGCTGACCGCGAAGACCGCGTCGAAACGGGTCTGGCGCCGCTCCAACTCGTCAATCGCCTCGCGTCCAGCCCGCAGTCGGTTCGGACAATCGATCTGCAGGTCCTGGTCGTATTCGATGCCGGCCTCGGCCAGCGCCGCGCGATATCCATCGTAGCGCAGGCGGAACTCGGGCACGCTGGCCGCCTTTTCGCCGATAAACGCGATACGGCGGCGGCCCAGCTTCAGCAGGTGTTCCACCGCCATGCGGGCGCCGGCCAGGTTGTCCGAGCTGAGAAAATGACCCGGCTGGTCCTCGTTGACCGGCCCCCAGACGACGTAATGGGCCTCGGCGTTCGCCAACTGCTTGAGCCGTTCCGCATAGCGCAGATAGTCGCCGTGGCCGAGCAGAATCATGCCGTCGGCGCGATTGGCCACCTCGTAGTCCTTGTGCCAGTCGTCGCTGAACTGCTGAAACGAGACCAACAGGTCGTAGCCACGGCGCGACGTGGCCCGGGTAATGCTGCCCAGCATCGCCAAAAAAAACGGATTGATGTTGTCCGAACCGGCGATCGGGTCTTCGAACAGCAGCAGCGCCAGGGTCTGGGTTCGCTGCGAGCGCAGGTTGGCCGCGTGCCGGTCGACCCGGTAGTTTAGCTCCCGGGCGATACGCTGGACCCGCTCGCGGGTGGTCTTGCTGACCAGCTCGGAATCGCGCAACGCGCGCGACACCGTCGCCTGCGACACGCCGGCCAGGTAGGCGATATCGTGCGAGGTCGGCTTGCGGGTTTTCATCAGGCGGGCGAGACCAGCTTCATATGCCAAATATAGCGGAAAAAACCCCGAGGTGGTCGGTGGTTTTCGCCCGAGTGAGGCAGCCGTGCGGCGTTTTTCGCCGAGTGAAAAGGAACGGCTTGCCGCCGCCTTTGCCCGCGCCGGAAGACCTGAGGTTTGCCGTCGTCTGTCGCGGCCGTTACCGATCCAGACGCGGCGTCAGCGCGGGTTCGAGCGGGCGGCGGTGTGAAGGCGGGCCAGCTCCGCGGCCAGATCGGGGTGGTTATTGGGGGCGTCGAGCAGCAGGACCCTGACGCCATGCGCCGGGATCCCGATGGCGATCCCCCGTTCGGATTCGCTAACCAGGTACTCGGCCTCGGAAGAAGCGTCGCGCCAGGTACCGGTGCTGAGCCAGCGGCTGATCTCGATGTCAACCGGCGCGTCGCCCTT
>JBFGYD010000426.1:0-2918 GCA_041587615.1 Lysobacterales bacterium | reverse complement strand
CTGGACCGCGAAGGAGGCGGTGCTGAAAGCCGAGGGCAGCGGTATTTTTCACGATCCGGCCGTGATCGAGGTGGTCTGGAGCCCGGGCGCACAGGTACGAGGCGACGGGGGACGTGGACAGCTCGACCGCTGGTGGAGGTGGGAATTCGTGCCGGCCGCCGGCGTCTGCGGCACCGTCGCGCTGCCGGCCGGCGACTGGACCGTGCGCTGTCTGGACGCGACCGCGCCGGGACCGCCCAACACCGAGCAGGATCGGTAGTAGAATCGGCCCGATCCAACGACGAGGAGTCCACGATGGCCCACATGGCCCCCCTGGGCAAAGACGCCCATCCGGAACTGGCCGACGATTTTTCGATATTCGAACAGATCCTGGGCTTCGTACCCAACTCGCTGCTGACGATGCAACGGCGACCCAAGATCGTCAAAGGCTTCGGCGTCCTGACCAAGGCGGTGATGGATCCCGACGGCGAAGTCGACCTCGGCTTCAAGCGCCTGGTCGCGCATTTCGCGAGCCGCGCGGCCGGTTGCCAGTACTGCGAGGCCCATTCGCTGGTGGCGGCTCAAATCCACGGCATCACGCAGGACAAGCTCGACGCGATCTGGGATTACCGCAGCAGCGAACACTACAGCGACGCCGAGCGCGCGGCGCTCGATTACGCGCTCGCCGCGGGCTCCGTTCCAAACGCGGTGGATGCCGAGATCATGGCGCGGATGCGCGATCACTGGAGCGAAGACCAGATCTGCGAAATTCTCGCCGCGGTGTGTCTGTACGGATTTTTGAACCGTTGGAACGACTCGATGGCGACCGACCTGGAAGAGGCGCCGCGGGTCATGGGCGAGCGGGTGCTAGAGCGCGGCGGCTGGACCGGCGGCAAGCACGTCAGCGCCGATTGACCGGTGATACCCCGGTTCGAAACCATCCGCCAGCAGCTCCATCGCAACGCGGTGGCGCTGATCAGTCTGGTAATTGCGATCAGCAGCCTCGGCTACACCGGCTGGCGCAACGAGACTTCCGAGACCCAGCGCAACCTTCGGGCGGCCGCATTCGAGGTCGTAAGCCAGCTCGGCGAGCTGAGCGCCCAAGTCAACCAGCTCGGCTACGGTGATAAGTCGAAAGACGTGGCTTGGAACCGCGGCTGGGGCCACGTACTGACCTTGAAAACTCTCGCCGATCTGCTGCCACCGCCGGTGCCGTCCGAAATCGCGGCGTTGACCGAACTGTGGGACAGCAACGTCGCCGACATGGCCGCCGGAGATCAGGCGGCGATCGACCGGGTCCGCGCCCAGATCGACGCCACCGCCACGGCGACGATCGCCGTCATCGACAGCCTCGACTAGTCCGGACTTTTGAAGTCCGGACGATATGGAAGTTCAAAAAGGGGCCAGGACCTTTTTTGGCGTGCAGTAATCCCTCCTCCCTGAGAATTAACGCTGGGGAAGGGATCCGCACATTTGTGAATGGCAAAACGGCGCTTGGAAAGCGAGCCGTGGGAAGGCGCCTCGGTGGAGTGTCGGACCGGCGGCCGATTAGACCGCATATTGCATGAGTTTCACTGGGCCCTGTCTATTTACTGAGCCGGATCAATGGACTGCGTGAAGGCTTACGCGATGGCGCAATATGCAAACCGTCCTGTTGCCGGTTTGTCGCTGGATTGCACGGCATATCTCGCCCGATCCCCCTTGAGCGGTAGCTACAGCTACCCCTCGGCGGACGATCGGCCAACCTATGCTCGTGGAATCCACCGACAATCCCGGCAACTCATGCAATATGCGGGTTAGTCTTCGGCGGCGTGACGGGCGGCGATGGCGGCCAGCTCTTTTTGCCGCCATTGCCGGTCGAGCCAGCGGCCCCCGATCATGACGCCGGCGACGCGGCGGGTGTGGGCGATGTCCTCCAGCGGATTGGCCTCGAGCAGCACCAGGTCGGCGTCGAAGCCGGAGCGGATGCGGCCTCGGCTGTCCTCGAGCCCGAGATAGCGAGCGACGTTGACGCTGCCGGTGGCGAGCGCCTCGGCCGGGGTCAGCCCGGCGTCGACGTAGAGCTTGAGTTCCCGGTGGATCGAGAATCCCGGCACGTTGAACACCTGGGGGGCGTCGGAGCCGAGCAGCAGCCGGTCTCGCGGGATCGCGCCGATCAGCTTGAGCCTCAAGCGCAGGAATCTCGCGGCCAGGTCCGCGTCGTAGGCCGCGTCATTCAGCGCCCGCTGACGGCCGGCGCGCCACTGCGCCCGCGTTTCCGCGGAAACGTAGTTCATGCCCTCGTCCGCCATCAGCCCCGAGACCGCCCCCGGCGGAGCGACGCGCACCATCAGCGCCTCGGTCGGCACCACCCAGGTTCCGGCCTCGGCGATGGCGTCGGTCAGCTTGGAAATCATCGTCTCGTCGGCGTGCGCTGTTGCGAGGAAGCCGAAAAAGCTCGGTCGGACCTCCACATCGGTGGGCACGAGCGCCTCGACGAAACCGTCCAGGTGGTCGATGCAGGTCTGACCGGCGGCGATCGCGCGCCAAGCGCCGACCTCGGCGGTTACGTGGCCGACGAACGGCATGTGCAGCTCGCGGGCGCGCTTGGCGACGGCCTCGAACTCCGCGGTGGTCAAGCCCGGATGGATTTTCAGGTGGTCGTAGCCGGCCGCGTGCTGCGCGTCGACCATCTGCACCGCCTGCTCGGGCGAGCTGACCGAGCGGCCGTTCAATGACGGGCCTGACGTGACGATCCGGGGTCCGATCCGTTCGCCCCGCGCAACCCGGTCGCGCAGTTCCAGGTGCTCCGGCTCGCCGAGCATGCCGCGCACCGTCGTAATGCCCTGGCTCAGGTACAGCGTCAGCACTTCGTCGAGATACTCCGCGCGGCTGGTCGGAGGGATATGGGCGTGCATCTCGGCCAATCCCGGGATCAGATAGTGGCCGGCGGCGTCGAT
>JBFGYD010000425.1:0-2919 GCA_041587615.1 Lysobacterales bacterium | reverse complement strand
GGCCAGCCACGAAGACAATTTGGCCGCCGGGCTGTATCCAACCGAGGATCCGGTTGCGCGCGGCAGGCTCTGCATGTCTTGCCATTTGGGCAACAAGGATCAGATGATCACCCATCGGATCATGGGCGCCGGCCACCCGCGCCTGTCATTCGAACTGGACACCTTCACCTGGCTGCACCCGCATTTCGAGATCGACCAGGATTATCTGCAGCGCAAAGGAGAGGTCAACGGCGCTCGCGACTGGGCGGTGGGACAGGGGGTCGCGGCGGCGACCCAGCTGGAAACGCTGCTGGACGAGCAGGCCGGCTGGGACGGCATTTTCCCGGAACTGGTGCTATTCGACTGCCACGCCTGCCACCGATCGATGTTCGGCGAGCGCTGGGTGCCGCGCCGCAGCACCGGTCTCGGTCCCGGAATCGTGCGTTACAACGATGCCAGTCTGCTGATGTTTCGGCACGTGGTCACGGCGCTCGATGCGAGCGACGGCGAGCGAATGTCTCAGCAGATCAAAAACCTTCACCTGGCCACTACCCGCGGCCGCGACGAGACCCGCCAGGCCGCTCGGCAGTTGCTGGAGGCGATCCAGGAGGTGCTGCCCAAAGTCAAGGCAGCGACCTTCGACGGCGAGCTGCTGAGAGGCGTCCTAGCCAGCATCCTGGCCGACGGCGAGCAGGGCCAGTACCGCGACTACGCCGCGGCCGAACAGGCTTCCATGGCGGTGGACTCGGTCATTCTCGCGTTCGAGGGCAATGGTTCGATCGACAGCGCGACCGCGGAGGCTCTGCGCGAGAAGGCGCAGGCGCTGTTCGATGCGACCAAGGACGAGGAGAATTACCGTCCGTCCGAATTCGTCAGCGCGCTCCAGGCCCTGGAGTCATCGGCGCTCTAGCCACCGGGCGTTGCTCTTTCACCGATTCGGATCGATTCGCTCTCGCCGGCGGCGGGGGCCGGTGCGGAATGCGGCTTTCGCCAGGGGTAACGGAGCCGCGGCGCTGACCCCGGATACGGTATTATTCGCGAACGGCCGCCGTCTGAGGGCGTGACGAGAACGATGGAGAACCGCTGAGTGGAGATACCCGGCTACAAGCTCGAAAAGGAGATCGGCTCGGGCGGCATGGCGACGGTCTACCTCGCGGTCCAAGAAAACCTCCACCGTCAGGTTGCGCTCAAGGTCATGACTCCCGGGCTGGCGGTGGACGAGACCTACTGCAAACGGTTTCTGAAGGAAGGCCGGATTGCCGCTCAACTCGCCCATTCCAACCTGCTGACCGTCTACGACATCGGGGTTCACGAAAACCACTACTACATGGCCAGCGAGTACCTCCCTGGAGGTACCGTTCGGGATCGCATGAAGGCCGGCATCAGCCCCGACGAGGTCGTTCACATCGTTACCGATATCGCGCAAGGACTCCAGTTCGCCCACTCAAAGGGGTTCGTTCACCGGGACGTCAAGCCCGGCAACATGTTGTTCCGCGCCAACGGCGACTGTGTGCTGGGCGATTTCGGAATCGCCAAGGCGGTCGACTCCAATACCGGGGCAACCAAGTTGGGGACGTCCATCGGCACTCCCCACTACATGAGTCCGGAGCAGGCAAAGGGCGAGAAGGTCGATCATCGCACCGACCTGTACAGCCTGGGGGTCGTGTTCTACGAGATGTTGACCGGCCGGCTGCCGTTCGATGCCGACGACCCGTTTTCGGTCGCCCTGATGCAGATCAACGACCCGATGCCGCCGCTGCCGGCCCAATTTCAGGCGTTTCACCCGGTGATCGAAAAGCTGATGACCAAGGACCGCGAGCAGCGCTACGGGACCGCGGATGATTTCCTCGATGATCTCGAGGCCGTGACCGGAACCGTCGGCCCCGCTCGCAAGACGACCAAGCGGCGGATCGAGGCAGAGTCCGGTTCATCCGGCCGCTCGCCCGCGCCTGCCGGGGCACCGCGCCGCAAGCCGCCGCGCGCGCGTCGCTCGATCGTTCCGATGGCGATTGGAGGCACGGCCTTGGTGGCGCTGATCGCGGTGTTGGCGCTGGGCCTGCGGATGTTCGACAACGGGTCCGATTCCGACCTCGATCCCGAGCCCGGGCCGCCGACCGGTCCGGTGGTCCAACCCGGCGGCGGCGAGATCGACGTGCCGCTGAATCGCGCGCGCCTCGCGTTGCTGATGGACGAGGCGGCGGCAGCGGTCGAGGCCGGCCGCTACCTGTCGCCTCCGGGCGACAATGCGCTGGAGCGATATCGCGAGATTCTGGCCGAGGATCCCGATCACGACGGCGCCAAGCTCGCGCTGCGCGAGCTGGCCAACCAGATCGAGGCAGCGGCCGAAGCAGCGCTGGCTCGCGGCGAGCTGAACGACGCATACGTGCTTGCGGGTCGGGCCCGGTTGGAGTTTCCCGAGGACCAGGGGATTGCCTATCTGATGTCCCAGATCGACCAAGAGTTCGACCGGCAGGGACTCGAGAGGCCGCCGCTCGAGGTCGCAGGCAGCGGCTCCGATCCGGGGTCTGGGCCCGAGCAGCGACGAGTGGCGGACTTGATCCGTCAGGCCGATCAGTATTTCGATGCCAACATCTACAGCCATCCGCCCGGCCGCAACGCGATGGATGTTTATCTCGAGGTTCTGCAGCTCGATCCGTCCAACGCGCGCGCCAATGAGCGACTCGCTCGGATCGCCGATCTGTGGGCCAACGCGGCCGAGACCAACCTCGAACGCGGCAACGTCGACCTGGCCCGGAAGATGATCGAAAAAGGACTGCAGGCGCGCCCCGACCACGAGCAACTGAAGGCACTTTTGAGCCGCGCGGAGGCGGCGGCGGAAAGCTAGCAGCCTGTCGGACTTAGGGGCTCGTGGCGAAAATTCGTGAGGGCGAGTAGCAGTGGACGATCCTTGGAGGCGAATAGCGCAGGCCAGGCGCCGAT
>JBFGYD010000424.1:0-2926 GCA_041587615.1 Lysobacterales bacterium | reverse complement strand
GGTGTCAACGGTCATCCCCCGGGTGGAAACGATCTTCAGCGGCTCCAGCGTGTCCCCGTTCATGATCACGTACTGCGGCGGCCAATAGGCCCCGGCGACCGCGTACTTGTCCTCGTAGCCGTGATACTTGGAGGTCTCCACGGAGCGCGCTTCCAGTCCGATCTTGATCTCGGCCACCCGCTGCGGCGGGTCCATCCACAGGTCGATCATGTCGACCTTGGCGTCGCGGCCGATGGTGTACATGTAGCGCCCGGAGGCCGACGGCCTCGAGATGTGCACCGCGTAGCCGGTTTTCAGAATGCTGACGACTTCCTTGGAATCGCCGTCGATGTTCGCGACCTGGCCCGAGTCGCGCAGCGTGACCGAGAAAAAGTTATCGACGTTACGATCGTGCTGTGGCGCGGTCGGGCGGTCGGCGGGCGCGACCAGGACCTTCCAGGCGGCGCGCATCTCGGGCATCCCGAACTCCGGCGGTTCCGGCGGTTCGTGCAGCAGGTAGCGCGACAGCGTGTCGATCTGCTCGGAGCTGAGCTCACCCGAGGTGCCCCAGTTGGGCATCCCAGCCGGGGACCCGTAGGTGATCAGCGCCTTCATGTAGTCGGCGCCTTTCTGGCGGGTGAGGTCGGTCGTCAGCGGCTTACCGGTGGCGCCTTTGCGCAGGACCCCGTGGCAGCCGGCGCAGCGCTCGAAATAGACCTGCTTGGCGTGGTCGAACTCGGCCACCGTCATCGGCGGTCCTTCCGAACTGATCAGATCGCGGGTTTCGTCCGTCGGGATCGGACTGGGAGTACCCTTGTAGGCCATCGTCGCCTTGTCGACGGGGTGTTCCGCCGGCGTGTCGGTAGCGACTTCGGCACCGCCGGCGCGAGCCGCGGCGACCTGCGCGAGCTGGATCTCGCCGCCGTCGTTGCCCCAGGCGTTGAGGGTGTAGGTCACCACGTCGGCGACTTCGGCGTCGGTCAGATAAGCCAGGTTGGGCATGACCGCGTTGTAGGTCACCCCGTTGACCTCGATCGGACCCGCCTTGCCGCCGAGCACGATGGAGACGGCGCGCTCCGGATCGGCCAGCAGGTAATCGGATTCGGCCAGCGGCGGGAACACGCCCGCGAGACCGCGCCCGTTGGCCTGATGGCAGGCCGAGCAGTGCAGGGCGTAGAGCCGCTCACCGTTGGCCATGCGTTGCTCGGGCGTTTGGTTGGCCGAGGCGACCTCGGCCGCGTGGACGGCGGTGTCCGATGGGCCGGCCGCCGGCGCGGCGGTGCCGGGCGCCTGGTTCGCGGTGTCCTGCCCGCTCCCGCAGGCGCCGAGCAGCAGAACGAGCCCCGATATCAGGATCGATCGTGCAGGTGTCCAAGCGTTCATGTCGTTTCTCCTCACCAGTTCATCGAGAGGCTGATGGCGGCGTAGCGGCCCGGGCTCGAAAGCACCGGCAACAACGGGTCGCCGGGGCCCAGGCCCTGCACGTCGGACCAGCGCCAATAGATTTTGTCAGTGATGTTGAACAGCCCCGCGCGCAGCGACAGCGGCGGGCTTATCCGGTAATTCGCGGTCAGGTCCAACACGCCGTAGCCGGCCGGCCGAAACTGTTCCTGCGGTTCATCGGCGATGCCTCGCTTGCGGTCGACGAGCGTGGCCGTGAGGGTCGCCGACAGCGCTCGAGACGGGGCCTGCCAGCGAAGCGCTGCCACCGCCTGGGCCGGATCGACGCTGGCCAGTTCGGTCCCGGTTCGTTTGTTCTCGCCGCGGGTCCAGGCCAGCGCCAGGGTAACGTCGAAAGCGGTCAGCGCCTCGCTGAATCCATCGAGTTCGGTTTGCAGGCGCAGCTCCGCCCCGTAGATGTGGGCGCGCTCGATGTTGCGCGACTGAAACAGGATGACCCCGCTCTCGGGGTCGGCGCCCAGGCGCGCCTTGGTTTCGATGAAGTCGTCATAGTCGGTGTAGTAGGCCGCCAGCGAGAACGAGGTGCCCGGAACATAGTGCCTCAATCCCAGTTCGAAGGCTTGGGAGCTCTCCGATTTCAGCTCCGGGTTGGGGATCGCGCGGATGTTGAAAAGAGGAATGTCCAGACCGATATTCGCATCCTCGAACGGCGGCGCCCGGAAGCCGTGGGCGTACTGGCCGAAGGCACTCCACCCGGCTGCAAGGTCGTAGGTAAGACCAAGCTTCGGAGACAGATTCCGCGCGGACACAGATACCACGTCGGTGTCCGGGTTGTCGGCCCGGTAGATCGGGTCGGGGCGCGGGTCGAGATCGTAGTAATCCCAGCGCAGGGCCGGGATCCAGGTCCAGCGGCTGTCCCCGACAACCACCTCGTCGTGCAGGTAAACGCCCGCTTCCACGGTCCTCGAATTGGGAAAATCGCGCACCGGAAAGTGCTCGCCGAGAATCACCCGGGTCGGCGAGCCGCCGGCCAGGTCGGTCTGCAGAGCATTGCGCAGTTCGCGGGTGTCGGTCCGGGCCAGAGCGAAGCCGTAGCCGATCCGATGGCGGCTGCTGCCCCAGTCAACGGTGGTAGAAAGATCCGCCTCGAACCCCAACACTTCCTGGGTGAAATGAAAATCGCGCTGTCGCCGGATGTCTCGTGCTGCACGCTCTTCGACGGTCAGTTGGTCGGCGTCGACGCGCTGGCCATAAGCGAGCAGGCGTACGTCCTCGGCCCAGGCTGCGCCGGGGCTATAGTCGTAGCTCAGGCTGACCCGATCACGCAAGTGCGTGTCATCGCCGCCGAGCAGCGTGGTCGAACTGAACCGGCCGCTCCCTAGCACCGAGCGGATGTCGGTCAGCGCGGCCCGCTCGAAATGATCCGCCGATGCGGTCAGACGCGAGTTGGGTCCAGGGTTCCAGCTGAATTTGGCGAAGGCGCTGAGGCTGTCGAAGTCCTGCACGTCGCCGCCGTCGGCGGCGGAGGCGTCAAATTCGTGGCCAT
>JBFGYD010000423.1:0-2943 GCA_041587615.1 Lysobacterales bacterium | reverse complement strand
GAGATGCCGGCCATCGCCTCGGCGATGTTCATCATGCTGATCATCATCGTATTGGCGGCCAGCGGCATCCACCTGATCGAGGGCAAAATCCAGCAACAAAGCATGGGCAGCATCCCCAAGGCAATGTGGTGGGCCGCGGTCACGCTGACCACGGTCGGGTACGGCGACGTGGTGCCGGTCACGATTCCGGGCAAGCTGTTCGGTCTGCTGATCACGGTGGCCGGGGTCGGCATGGTGGCGCTGCCGGCCGGCATCCTCGCCTCGGGGTTTTCCCAGGAGCTGCAGAAACGGCGCGAGGCGTATCGGCTCAAGGTCCAAAGCGCGCTCGAGGACGGGGAAATGAGTCGCCGCGAGGCGCGCCGGCTCAAGCAGTCGGCGCGCGAACTCGGCGTCAGCGCCGACGAAGCCCGCGCGATCCTCGCCGCGGAAAAGTCCGCGGTCCAAATCTGTCCCCACTGCGGCAAGTCCATCGGCATCGCTCACCGATAGCTGAGCGAATCTAGTGAGAAGAGATCGCCGTCGGGTAGTCGGCCGCAGTAGCGGCCCGGCCGTCGCAGTTTTCACTCCTCCAACGGTCTCAAGGAGCGTCCGGTAAAACCAAAAAACGCCAAATATGTCTTTTTATTGCGTTTTTTGTGTTTGTGTGTAAGATATCGGTATGAGAAACCGGATTTTCGAGGAATTCAATCGAGCAGAGAGCGATGAGTTGCTGACCACCGGCGAAGCCGCGGCAATTCTCAACTCGTCACGTCAGCACGTTGTGGACCTGTGCGATCGTGGTGACCTGCCATTTGTGACGGTAGGAAAGCATCGGCGGGTGAGGCGCTACGACATAGAGGCACTGCAAACCAGAACGTTGCGGATGACCAGGGATCAACGCAAGAGTCTTTGGCAAGCTTATGCGATAGCGGGGCGGATTGCAGAAAACCCCGAAGCCACGCTCGCTGTGGCAAAGGAAAACCTGCGACGGCTTAAGGAGACGCAGATTGGGTCCCCGCGTCGCTGGCTCAACGAGTGGGAACGATTGTTGGCCGGTTCGGTCGAGAAGGTTCTGGAGGCGCTCACGTCGAGGTCGCCCCGGTCGCGTGAGCTGCGGCAAAACTCTCCATTTGCCGGCGTGCTCCATGACGACCAGCGATTTCAAGTTCTGAAATCCTTCGGCGAGCATGACAGTCCTGCGAAGTGAAACGCGACCGGATCGGCCAACGCAGTTGAGGCAGCATCCGGCCTTCACGATTCATCGCAGCCACTGCACCAGCGCGACCCCGATGAAGCTGCCGATCGCGTAGCCGAGCGAGCCGCACAACACGCCCGGGATCAGCAGGTCGCGCCAGCCCTTGGCCGAGGCGATCGCGGCCGCGCTGGCCGGGCCGCCGATGCAGACCGCGGAGGCCATGATCAGTTCGGCCAGATCCAGCTTCACCAGCTTGCCCAGCCCGAACAGGACCGCCAGGTGCACGCCGATGATGATCAGCGCGAACAAAAACAGGATCGGGGCGATGCCGATCAGCTGCCAGATGTCGGCGCTGGCCCCAATGCTGCCCAGGAAGATGAACATCAGCGCGTTGCCGGCCTGAGCGTGGCCGGACAATTTGGCCACCTGGCGCGGGAGCGCGGTCCCGACCAGGAGCGCCAGGAAGGTGATGATCAGAATCGCGAACTGGGGCATTCCCGCCAGCGCGGCCAGCAGCTTGCCGATCGCCGCCAGCGCGAAGGCCAGCGCGAGCCCGGCCAGCAGCCCGGCCAGGTCGAGATCGGCGACCCGGTGCGGCCGCTCCGGGTCGCGGTCCGCCGGCGCAGCGGCGCGCTCGTCATGGGCGGTCGGAAAACGAGCGCTGAACCAGGCAATCCCCGGGAGCGCGATGACCAGCAGAAAATGGAGGTTGGTTGCCACGTTGTCGGCGGCGACCGCGGCGGCCAGCAGGCTCGAGTCGCGAAAGCCGGTGGCCTCGGCCACCGCGGCGAAATTCAGCGAACCGCCGATGTAGGTGGCCGAGAACACGCCGCCCAGCTCCGGCTCGGCCGGGCCCAGATTCAACACCGCCAGCCCCAGCACGGTTCCGCCCACGACCGCCGCGCCGCCGATCACGAACGCGATCAGCGTCGGGCCGGACTCGCGCAGGATGCGCCGCAGGTCGGCCTGGAACAGCAGCAGCGGGATCGCGACCGGCACCAGGTAGTTCCAGGTCGCGTCGTAGACCGGCGCCGCGGTCGGGATCAGGCGCAGGTTGGACGCAACGATCGCGGCCGTGATCAGCAGCATGACGCCGGAATAGCGCCGGCCCCAAGGGTAGCGCTCGCACCAGAAGCCGAACGCCGCCAGCGCGATCAGCACCGCCCACAGGGCGAAGTGCTGCTCCGGACCGATCAGCGAGTTGGCCACGTCAACTCATCCCCTTTTGCGCCCTTGCGCCTTTGCGTTGTTCCTATTCGATGCTCATGCCCGGCACCCACGGCGCGCCGGCCGCCTTGAGCCGCTGCTCGAACGCCGGCAGCCGCTGCTCGGTCAGCTCGACGAAGCCCGCTTTGACGGCGGCGAAGTCCTGCTCGGCCAGGTCCATCGCGCGCCGGTGGGTCGGGGTCGGGCCGTAGGTCGAGAACATCGTGCCGATCCGGGCCACGTCGAGCCGGCTGCTCGGCGTCGGGGCTTCGAGCTTGCCGACGATGAACACGTCCGGGGTGCCTTCCAGGCGCGCCCGCAGGTCGGCGAAGCGGGTCTCGATCCCACGCAACTCGGCGTCGAGGCCGTCGGGCTCGGCGCGCGACCGGCCGAGCGCCTCGCGCAGCTGCCCGAGCCGCTCCTCGAGCTTCGGCATCAGCTGTTCCAGCGCCGTCGTCTGGCGCTGCAGCTCGTCGGTGCGCCGCCAGAACGCGACCACGTCGGCGGCCTCGGCGGAATGCAGCACGCCGCGGGTCATGCGCTCGACCGAAAACTCGACCGGT
>JBFGYD010000422.1:0-2952 GCA_041587615.1 Lysobacterales bacterium | reverse complement strand
GACCCGATTTTCCGAAGGAAAACTCGGCTCTGACCCCCTCGGAGCCGACCCCACTTCGAACGAAGGCGCTTGTCTCGACCCCGACGGCAACCGGAGCTGAGCGAAGGCGCGCTAGCTGAGCTCGGCCATGCCGAGGATGTTGTAGCCGGAGTCGACGTAGGTGATCTCGCCGGTGATGCCGGAGGCGAGGTCGGAGCACAAGAACGCCGCGACGTTGCCGACTTCTTCGGTCGACACCGTGCGCCGCAGCGGGGCGTGAGATTCCACGTGGTCGAGCATCCGGCGAAAATTCGCGATGCCGGCCGCGGCCAGCGTTTTGATCGGCCCGGCCGAGATGCCGTTGACTCGGATCCCTTCCGGGCCCAGGCTCTGCGCCAGGTAGCGAACGTTGGCCTCCAGGCTGGCCTTGGCCAGTCCCATCACGTTGTAATACGGCATCGCCCGAATCGCACCCAGGTAGGTCAGCGTCAGCAGCGCCCCCTGACGGCCCTGCATCAACGGTCTGGCGGCCTTGGCCAGCGCGGCGAAGCTGTATGAGCTGATGTCGTGGGCGATCCGGAAACCCTCGCGGGTGACCGCGTCGGCAAAGGTCCCTTCGAGCTGATCGCGGGGGGCGTATCCGACCGAGTGCACGACGATGTCCAGCCCGTCCCAGCGTCGCTCGAGCGCGCCGAACACATCGGCGATCTGGGTGTCGCTCTCGACATCGCAAGGGAAAACCTGCGAGGACCCGCATTCGTCCGCGATCTTGTCGACCCGCGTCTTGAGTTTGTCGTTCTGATAGGTAAAAGCCAGCTCCGCGCCCTCTCGATGCATGGCGCCGGCGATGCCCCAAGCGATCGAGCGCGGGCTGGCGACACCGACGATCAGCGCTTTCTTGCCGCTCAGAAAACCCATGGCTGCTCCGTTGCTGCTGGCTAGCTGACTCGCGTCGGGGCGCAGCATACTGGATGTGGGTTTTGTTGCAAAGCGCCGATACAATGGGAACCATGACCGCCAGCGCAATTCCATCATGAACCGGCTGCCCGATCCGAGCGTCAGGCAATTACCGCGGACCTTTCCGGACCCCTCGCTGCTTTCCTCTGAGCTGCGCGAGTGCCAGGCGGTCGTGGCCAACGTTTTCGGCTATCACGCGATCCAGCTTACCGCCTGGCCCGATGCGCCCGATCTGCTCTCGACCGCCCAGACCATCAGTCGCCACTCCGGCTGGGTGGCCGTGGACGGGCGGGTCAGAGGCTGCTTCGAGGGGCGACTGTACGAACTGCCGCTGGCCGACGAGAGCAACGCGCTGGTCGTGCTGCACCACGTGCACGAACTGGGCGGCTCGAGTTACGGGATCCTGTCAGAGCTGCATCGGATTCTGCGACCGCAAGGCATCGCCGTGCTGATCGGCATCAACCCGTGGCGTCGCGGTCCCCGCTGGCGAGATCTGAACCTGCGTCCGGTGCGCGCGGGGCGGCTGGTCGAGCGCCTGAGAGCGTTCGACCTGCGACCGTTGATGGTGCGCCCGATCGGGCCGGAACGCAGCCGCCTGACCCGCTGGCTGGCTGCGCTCAGCCGCCGCTGGAGCGGCCTGTCGTGGCTCGGCGGACTTGGCCAGGGCTACCTGGTCGTGGCGCGCAAGCGGGAGCATTCGGCACCGATCGTGAACCTCCGGCGATTGGGGCTGCAGGGCATCAAGGGGCGGGTCAGCGCCAGCTCGGTGTTGGCCAAGAGGGATTCCGGGTGCGCAGAGTGATCGTCTACACCGACGGCGCCTGTCGGGGCAACCCGGGGCCCGGTGGATGGGGTGCCCTGCTGAAGTACCGTGGGGCCGAAAAGACGCTCAGCGGGGGAGAGGCTGAGACCACCAACAACCGGATGGAACTCAAGGCCGTCATTGAGGCGCTGCGTGCTCTGAGTCGGGAATGCGCCGTCGAGATCCATACCGACTCGACTTACGTCAAGAACGGCATCACCCAGTGGCTGCCGCGCTGGAAGCGCAACGGCTGGCGCACGGCCGGCCGCCGCCCGGTCAAGAACCAGGATTTGTGGCTGGAACTGGAGGCTTTGGCCGCTCGGCATGACGTGAGCTGGCACTGGGTCAAAGGGCACAGCGGCCATCCGGACAACGAGCTGGCCGATGTGCTGGCGCGGGCGGCGATCCCGGGATGAGGCAGGTCGTTCTGGACACTGAAACCACCGGGTTGGAACCGGCCGATGGTCACCGCGTCATCGAGATCGGCGCGCTGGAGATGTTCGATCGCCAGCTTACCGGTCGCAAGTTTCACACCTACCTGAATCCGCAGCGCTCGGTGGAAGCCGGCGCGCTGGCGGTGCACGGCATCACCGACGAGTTCCTCAGCGACAAGCCTTTGTTCGGCGAGATTTTCGGAGAACTGCTCGAGTTCATCTCCGACTGTGAGCTGATCATCCACAATGCGCCGTTCGATCTCAGTTTCCTGAACCAAGAAATTCAGCTCGCGACAGGCGAGCCGGGGCAGATCGAGCGGCGAGCCGAGATCATCGACTCGCTGGAGCTGGCGCGATCGATGCATCCAGGACTGCGCAACTCGCTCGACGCGCTGTGCAAGCGTTACGAGGTCGACAACTCGCGCCGCAATCTGCACGGCGCGTTGCTCGACGCCCAGATCCTGGCCGAAGTCTATTTGCGGATGACCGGCGGTCAGACCACGCTCACGCTGGAAATGCGCACCGAAGCAGCGGCCGCCGCAGCGGTCCAGAGGTCCGGGCCGGCGGCGCGCCCGCCGCTGCTGCTGCGCCGCGCCGACGAGGCCGAATTGGCCGCCCACCGGGAGCGGCTGCAGCAGATCGATCGACAGTGCGGTGGGCACTGTGTCTGGCTGAAAATCCGGCGGTCCTCGCGCCAGGGCAGCCTGGCGCGAGTAGTGAACAATCAATGAATCCCCACCCAAAGACCGTGGGCATGGGAAGCCAGGCATAAGCCGGGTT
>JBFGYD010000421.1:0-2955 GCA_041587615.1 Lysobacterales bacterium | reverse complement strand
GCCCAGGGCCCCCGAATTGGCAAAGTTCTTGCCCTGGGTGACGTTGAATTTGGCGTGCCGCAGCCAGTCCCGCAGGGTGCCCTCGTTCATGATCGTCAGGCCGGCCACGTGCTCGTGGGCGCGCTCGGCCGGAATGCGGCGCCCGGGCCGACCGATCACCAGCGCGATTTCGCCCTCGTAGTCCAGTTGGTCGGACTCCGGAGGGGCCAGGATCGAACGTCGATGTCCGACCAGCGATTCTCGCGCGCGCATGAACACGCTGGGATACTTCGGCGGCGCGCTGCCGTCCCGGTACTCGGCGTTGCGATCGGCGTAGTTGACCCCGATGCAGATGATCTTTTGCGGGTTGGGCACGGTCGGCAGAAAGCGAATCTCAGCTAGCGATTGATCCACCTCCGCATCCTCGGCGAGGCGCCCGAGTTCGGCCAGTGCATCGGCCTCGATCGCCGCCCGCAGGTCTGGATAATGGTGGCTCAGGTCGACCACGCCGCGGTCTACCAGGCAGCCGAAGCGGGCCCTGCCCTCAAACTGGAAGCTGAGGAACTTCACGGCTCATCTCTTGCCGCAAGCGGGCAAGCCCGCTTGCGGCAAGAGTAGTTGTTAGGGTTTGATTGGGGCATGAGCTAGAGCAAGCCGGACCGCTCTAGGACGGCGTCTAGGCGGCGCTCCTGTTCGGGGGTTGCTGGTGCCATCGGCAGGCGATGCTCGTTGGCCGGTAGGATTCCCATTCGCTTCATCATGTACTTCAACGGGATCGGGTTGGTGTCGTAGAACACCGCCTGGTTGATTTCTAACAGGCGCTGGTGCAGCTCGCGAGCCCGGTCCAGGTCGCCGCCCCAGATCGCCTCGACCAGCGCCACCAGCGGCGCGGGCCGCAGATTGCCGACCGCGTTCATCAGCCCGCAGGCGCCGACCGCCATCATCGGGAACGAAAGCTCTTCCAGACCGACGAACACCCGGAACTGATCGCCGAACGCGGCCAGGCACTCGGACACGAACCCCAGGTCGTTGACCGCGTGCTTGATGCCGATGAAGTGCGGCGATTTCTCGCGCAGGGTTTTCAGCGTGTCCAGGGTGACGCCGACCGCGGTGCGCCCGGGGATGTGGTAGACCATCCACGGCGTATCGAAGCCGATGGTCAGCCTGAGGTAATACTCGATCAGGCCGCGCTGCGGTGGGCGGATGTAGTAAGGAGTTACGATCAGCAGCGCATCGGCTCCCGCCTCGACCGCGTGGCGGGTCAGCGCCTCGGACTCGGCCAGCGACTGAGAGCCGGTCGCCGCGACGACCGGGATCCGACCTCCGGCGGCCTCGATCGCGGTGTTCACCAGCGCGTTGCGCTCCGCGATAGTCAGCGTGGACGGCTCCGCGGTCGTACCGTTGACCAGAATCCCGTGACTGCCCTCGGCGATCTGAAACTCGACCAGGTCGGCGTAGGCCTGATGATCGACCTCACCGTCCCGAAACGGCGTGATCAGCGGCGGAATCGATCCCTTGATGCGGTCGAGCTGGGTCATGGTTGACGGCATTATAGTTAACATGTTAAACAGTTCAAACCGACAACGGAACACGGCATGCCGCACCAGATCGTCGAGTACTCGGCCAACCTCGATGGCCGTGTTGAAATCCAGGAGCTCGTCAACACGCTGCACTTGGCGGCGGTCGACTCGGGCGTCTTCCCGGTGGCCGGCATCCGTACCCGGGCGGTCAGGCGCGAGCACTACCGCGTCGCCGACGGCCACCCCGACAATGCCTTCGTCAACGTCTATCTGCGCGTGGCGCCGCGGCCGCAGGAACTGCGCGACCAGGCCAGCCAGGCGATCTTCGGTGCGCTGTGTGGGTTTTTGAAACCGCTGTACGAGAGCTCACCGCTGGCAATCTCGTTCGAACTTCAGCAGCTCGAGCCCGACCGCCTGCGGCAGAACAACCTGCGCCGGTACATGGCCGAACGCGGCGAGTCGGACACAAACTTATGAGTCATGACCTGGAATCCAACCTGGCGCAGGCCGAGGCGCTGCTGAGGCGGTTCCGCGAGCAACCACTGGGCCACTACATCGATGGCCACGCGGTCGCCGACGCCTCCGGCCAGGTCTTCGACAACGCGACCCCGATCGACAACTCGACGATCGGCAGCGTCGCCGGCGGCGGCGCCGAGGACGTCGCCCTGGCCTGCGCCTCGTCCGCCGCGGCATTCGACCGATGGCGCGCGCTGCCGGGCCGCGAGCGCAAGACGCTGCTGCACAAGGTGGCCGACGCGATCGAGGCCCACGCCGAGGAAATCGCGCTGATCGAAAGCGTTGATACCGGCCAGCCGATCCGCTTCATGCGCAAAGCGGCGGTCCGGGGCGCGGCCAACTTCCGCTTTTTCGCCGACCGGTCGCCCGACGCGCGCGACGGCCTCGCCCTGCCGCAAGAGGAGCACGTCAACTTAACGACCCGCCAGCCGATCGGCCCGGTTGGGGTCATCACCCCCTGGAACACGCCGTTCATGCTGTCGACCTGGAAGATCGCGCCGGCGCTTGCGGCGGGCTGCACGGTGGTGCACAAGCCGGCCGAATGGAGCCCGCTGAGCGCGATGCTGCTGGCGGAGATCTGCACCGAGGCCGGTCTACCGGACGGGGTCCTGAACCTGGTCAACGGCCTCGGCGAGCGGGCCGGCAAGGCGCTGACCGAGCACCCGGCGATCCGGGCGTTAGCGTTCGTCGGCGAATCGGCCACCGGCAGCCGGATCATGGTCCAGGGTGCACCGACCCTCAAGCGGGTCCATTTCGAACTGGGCGGCAAGAACCCGGTGATCGTGTTCGCCGACGCCGACCTCGAGCGAGCGCTGGACGCGGTCGTGTTCATGATCTTTTCGCTCAACGGCGAGCGCTGCACCTCATCGAGCCGACTGCTGGTGGAAGAATCGATCCAAGACGAATTCACCGCGCGCGTGGCCGAGCGTGTCGAGCGGCT
>JBFGYD010000420.1:0-2958 GCA_041587615.1 Lysobacterales bacterium | reverse complement strand
TGGGCCGGCTTCGGCGGCACCTGCGAGACCGAAAACGACGGCGACCCGGTAGTGCTTTACGACGAGAACGCCGGACGCTGGCTGTTCAGCCAGTTGGAGGTCTCCGTGTTCGGCCTGCAGTGCGTGGCCATCTCGGACGGCGAGGACCCGGCCGGCCCGTACACGCGATTTGCCTTTCCGATCTCGATCGGCGGCTTCAACGATTATCCCAAAATCGGTATCTGGACCACCGCCGACGGCAGCCAGAGCGCCTATCACATCACCACCAACGAGTTCGTCGGCAGCTTCGCCGGGGTCAACTTGACCGCGCTGGACCGCGACGCGATGCTGGCCGCCGCCGGGGACCCGCCGCAGGGATCGCCGGCGTTCGTGCAGTTCACCATTCCACCTGCCGGCGGCACCGATCCGTTCGCGTTCAGCCTGCAGCCGGGCCACCTCGAAGGGCCCACCCTGCCCCCGGCCGGCACCTGCGAGACCTACATCCAGGCCTTCGACAGCGAGACCTGGGGCGCCAGCGGCGGCGTGGACGGCTACCGCACCTGGGATTTTTGCGTCGACTTCGCGAGCCCGGGCAATTCGACCCTGACCGAGAATCCGCTGGTCCCGGCCGGATTCGAATTCGACATGAACCTCTGCGGCTTCAACGATTGCGTACCGCAGCCCAACGGCCAGGCCCTGGACACCCTCAGCCAATTCACGATGTATCGCTTCGCGCTGCGTGACGTGGGCGGGTCCTTGAGCGGCGTGATCAGCCATAACGTCGATTTGGGCGTCAACCTCGCCGGCGTGCAATGGGCGCAGTTCGACCTCAGCGGGGCGAGCCCGTCGCTGGCCGACATCGGGCAGCTCGACGTCGGTGACGGCGATCATCGCTGGATGGCGTCGATTTCGCAGGACGGCGCCGGCAACATCGCCATCGGCTATTCGCGCTCCAGCGCGACGAAGTTCCCGTCGGTCTATTTCACCGGTCGCGAGAGCACCGAGCCCGCCGGCTCGCTGCAGGCCGAGTCGGTCTGCATCGACGGCACCGGCGCACAGTCCGGCACGGATCGCTGGGGCGATTATTCCTCGGTCAGCATCGACCCGGCCGACGACTGCACCTTCTGGGTCACCAACGAGTACGTGGAAACCACCGGGTTCTTCGATTGGGACACGCAGGTTTGCACCTTCAGCTTCCCGTCCTGCTCCGGCGGACCACCACCCCCAACGGCGCCGCCTGCGCCGAGCAACCTGTCCGCGAGCGCCGGGGCCAGCGGCAAGGGCCGCAACAAGGTGCGGTTCGTGGATCTAGCCTGGAGCGACAACTCCAGCGGGCTTGGACAAGAGACAGCGTTCCTGATCGAGCGCACGGTTGAATCAGGCAAAGGCAGAAACAAGACCTGCGGGACGTTCGGCCAGATTGCCAGCGTGGCGGCCGACACGACCAGCTACCGTGACAACAGCGTGACCAGGGGCACGACGTTCTGCTATCAGGTTCGCGCCACCAACACGGTCGGCACCAGCGCGCCTTCCAACGTGGCGACGGCCAAGCCCAAGTAGCGCGCGCTTATTGCGGCCGGGGCGCCACGCCCCGGCAGATCGCTTCGGAGTCCAGCCAGCCCTTGATCGCCGTGACCACGGGTTCGGCTTGGGCCACCCAGCGAAAATGGGGCGCCTTCAGCGCTCTGAGCCGCTGATCGTTTAGATGCAGGCGCCGTGGGGACGGCAGTTTTGACGCCAGATGATCGGCGGCGGAGGCCGGGGCATAGCCGTCGCCTTCGATCGAGATCATCAGCGCCGGCGTCGCCATGCCCGCCAGCGCCGCCTCGTAGTCGATCTGAGAGCCCTTGACCCGGTAGCGCCCGGTGCGCGCCTGGTAGGCCCAATCGGCCATGACCCCGCGGGCCTCGTGCCCACCGAACCCGAGCCGGTGACCGGGGTAGCTGCCCCAGACGCGGCCGATCACGGCGGTGAGCTGGGTCATGGCGAGCAGTCCCAGGCGCCGACTCGGCGCAAACGCCTTCCAGTAGACCGAACACGAGGCTACGGTGACGACCGCCGCGACCGCGCCGGGATTGGCGGCCGCGAACAACAGGCTGAGCTTGCCACCGAGGCTGTGGCCCATCAGGATCACCGGCGCGTCCGGATAGGCTTGTCCGATTGCGGTCACCGCGGCCGGCCAGTCCATCTCGACCATCTGACGAAAGCCGAAATCGCTTCGCCGGCCGGGCCGAAGCCGACTCAGCCCGTGGCCGCGCAGGTCGCAGGTCGCGAGTCGAAGGCCGACGGAGGCCAGCGGCTCGGACAGCGCGCCGTAAAACGAGGCACGCACCCCCAAGGCCGGCATCATCAGCATCACCGGAACATTCTCGGCGAGCCCCGGCGGCTCGAACACGCGCAGCGCCGATTCAGCGCCATCGGCGCTCGAAAAAGGCAGTTCGGTCGGTTCTCGTTCGGCGTCCAAGAGGCGCGGAGTTAGCGCGAGCGGGATGCGGGCTAGGGCCGGGTCTGGCCGCTGCCGCGCACGACGTATTTGTAGCTGGTCAACTGCTCGGCGCCGACCGGGCCGCGCGCGTGCAGCTTGCCGGTGGCGATGCCGATCTCGGCCCCCATGCCGAACTCGCCACCGTCGGCGAACTGGGTCGAGGCGTTGTGCAGCACGATCGCCGAGTCGACCAGGCGCAGAAACTCATCCGCCGCGGCATGATCCTCGGTGATGATCGATTCGGTATGGCCGGAGCCGTAGCGCGCGATGTGCTCGACCGCGCCGACGACCCCGTCGACCATCCTGGCGGAGATGATCGCGTCCAGATATTCGGTGCTCCAGTCGCTGGTCGAGGCCTCCACGAGCCGCTCGTCCAGGCGCCTGAGCTCGGGATCGCCGCGGACCTCGCAGCCCGCCTCGATCAGCGCCGCCAGCACGCCGCGCACGAGTTCCGGGTCGGCGGCCCGATCGAACAGCACGGTTTCCGCCGCGCC
>JBFGYD010000419.1:0-2985 GCA_041587615.1 Lysobacterales bacterium | reverse complement strand
CGACCGGCTCGATCCCGAGGCCCTCGGCCGGGTCGTGCGCACCGACGGCAGCCTGGAGCCGGCCGAGCTTTCGCTAGAGCTGGCCGACTGTCTGGCCGTGGCCGGTCCATGGGGGCAGAGTTTTCCGGAGCCGCTTTTCGACAATCGCTTCGCGATCGAGGACGCCCGCTCCGTGGGCGGAGACCACGTCAAGCTGGTGCTGAGGCACACCGCCGGCGGCTACCCGCTCGAGGCGATCGCGTTTTATCGTCGGCAAGGCGAGTTCGAAGCGCCGTCGGTGAGGCTGCTGTACCACCTGGCGGTCAACGAGTACCAGGGTCGGCGCAGCCCGCAGCTCGTCGTGCGCCACGTGCTGCCGTAGCTTCGCGAAGGCCAGGCGCGCATGGCGGTTTTCGGCTTGCCGAAAGAAGGCCTGCGCGATCGGCCGCCACGCGTTAACATAGCGCTCTTTTTTTGAGGCCGGATCGAGATGGAGATCAATCAGTTGCGCGGATTGCTGACCGACGTTGCCGGGCGTGAAGACGCCCTCAGGGGGTACCTTTGACTACGCGCACAAGCGCGAGCGCCTCGAAGAAGTGAATTTGGAGCTGGAGAATCCGGAGATCTGGAGCGACCCGGAACGGGCGCAGGCTCTGGGCCGGGAGCGGGCGCAACTGGAGCAGGCCGTCACCGGACTGGACCGGATCCGCGCCGGCGCGCGCGAGGCGCTGGAACTGCTGGAACTGGCCGGCGAAGAAGAGGACGCCGCCACGTTGGGAGCGATTGAGGCAGACGCCCGAGCGTTGGAGAGCGAGGTGGCGGCGCTCGAGTTTCGGCGCATGTTCGCCGGCGAAATGGATGACCACAACGCCTATCTCGAGATCCAAGCCGGGTCCGGCGGCACCGAGGCCCAGGACTGGGCTGAGATGCTGCTGCGCATGTACTTGCGCTGGGGTGAACGACGCGGCTGGCAGACCGAGCTGATCGAATGTTCGGCCGGCGACGTGGCCGGGATTAAAAGCGCCACGATCCACGTTGAGGGCGAGTACGCTTACGGCTGGTCGCGCACCGAGACCGGGGTGCACCGGCTGGTGCGCAAGTCACCGTTCGATTCCGGCAACCGCCGCCATACCTCGTTTGCGGCGGTGTTCGTCTCGCCCGAGGTCGACGACGACATCGAAATCGACGTCAATCCGGCCGATTTGAGGATCGACGTCTACCGTGCGTCGGGCGCCGGCGGCCAGCATGTCAACCGGACCGAGTCGGCGGTGCGGATCACGCACTTACCCAGCGGCATCGTGGTGCAGTGCCAGAACGACCGCAGCCAGCACAAGAACAAGGCGACCGCGATGAAGCAACTCAAGGCCAAACTGTACGAGATGGAGGTGCAGGAGCGCCGCGCCGAGCAGCAGGCCACCGAGGACACCAAGTCCGACATCGGCTGGGGCAGCCAGATCCGTTCCTACGTGCTGGACCAGTCACGGATCAAGGACCTGCGCACCGGGGTCGAGGTGGGCAACACCCAGGCCGTGCTCGACGGCGACCTCGACGGCTTCGTCGAGGCGAGCCTGAAACAAGGCCTCTGAGGTACGGGATGAGCGACCAGGACGAAAACCGGCTGATCGCCGAGCGCCGGGCTAAGCTCGCCCAGTGGCGCGAGCGCGGCGAGGCGTACCCGAACGACTTCCGACCCAGCCACGACGCGGGCGCACTGCAGGCGACCCACGCCGATCACGACAAGGTGGCGCTGGAGGCCGAGCCGGTGCCGGTGGCCGTGGCCGGGAGGATGATGGCCAAGCGGGTCATGGGCAAGACGAGTTTCGCGCGGCTTCAGGACCGGACCGGCTCGATCCAGCTCTACCTGACCCGCGACGGGCTGCCCGAGGGCGTCTACCAACGATTCAAGGCCTGGGACCTGGGTGACATCGTCGCGGCCGCCGGAACAATGTACCGCACCGA
Organism: Lysobacterales bacterium; assembly: GCA_041587615.1. Lineage (GTDB taxonomy): Bacteria > Pseudomonadota > Gammaproteobacteria > Xanthomonadales > SZUA-38 > JBFGYD01. The sequence goes on along the minus strand of JBFGYD010000419.1, from coordinate 1,047 downwards.
CAAGGGCGAGCTGTCGGTGCGGGTCGAGGCCTTGCGGCTGCTCAGCAAGTGTCTGCGCCCGCTGCCGGAGAAATTTCACGGCCTGACCGACCAGGAGCTGCGCGATCGGCGACGCTACTTGGACCTGATGATCAACGCCGAGAGCCGGCGCGTGTTCGAAGTGCGGGCGCGGATGATCCGCCTGATTCGCGACTACCTCGAGGCCCCGGGCAGGGAATTCCTCGAGGTCGAGACCCCGATGATGCATCACATCGCCGGCGGCGCCGCGGCGCGCCCGTTCGTGACCCATCACAACGCGCTCGGCCTCGACCTGTACCTTCGGGTGGCGCCGGAGCTGTTCTTGAAGAGGCTCGTCGTCGGCGGCCTGGAGCGCGTTTACGAGATCAACCGGAATTTCCGCAACGAAGGGGTCTCGGCCAAGCACAACCCCGAGTTCACGATGCTCGAATTTTACTGGGCCTATGCGACCTACGAGGACCTGCTCGACCTGACCGAGGATCTGCTGCGTTCCCTCGTCAGCGAGATCACCGGGTCGACCACGGTGAACTACCAGGGCCAGAACATCGACTTCGGGCCGTCGTTTGCCCGCCTCAGCCTGGAGCAGGCGGTACTCGAGCTCAACCCGAATCTGCGCCGAGGCCAGGCGCGCGATTCAGACGCGTTGCGCGCGCACGCGCGCGGCCTGGGGATCGAGCCTCTGCCCGACTGGGGCTGGGGTAAGCTGCAGCTCGAAATCTACGAAAAAACGGTCGAGGAAAAGCTCGTCCAGCCGACCTTCGTGACCCACTATCCGACCGAGGTCTCGCCGCTGTCACGGCGCAACGACGACGATCCCGAGGTCACCGACCGCTTCGAGCTGATCATCGCCGGGCGCGAGATCGCCAACGGCTTTTCCGAGTTGAACGATCCGGAGGACCAGGCCGAGCGTTTCCGCGCCCAGGTGGAAGCCAAGGCCGCCGGTGACGCCGAGGCGATGCCGTACGATGCCGACTACGTGCGCGCGCTGGAATACGGCCTGCCGCCGACCGCGGGCGAGGGCGTCGGCAT
>JBFGYD010000418.1:0-3001 GCA_041587615.1 Lysobacterales bacterium | reverse complement strand
GCGCTCCTTCTGCCTTGCTGGACGAAAAAACAGCCTCCAGCAGGACTCGCCAACATAGTGCCAGCAGGCCCCGAGCGTGAAAATCTCAGTGGCGGCGATGCTATGCGTCCCTGTCCTGGCGGGCGCGGCCGAGAACCGCCTGCCCGAACTGCTGGCCGAGCTGGACCGCATTCGGATCGAGGCCGGGGTCGCCGGCGGCGGTCTGGTGCTGGCCAGCGCGACCGGGGTCGTCGCGGTCCGTGGCTTCGGCACGCTCGGCTGGGACGACGAGCGACCGGTCGGGTCGGACACGGTGTTTCGGATCGGCTCGGTGAGCAAGGCCTTCACCGGCCTGGCGTTTCTGAGACTGGCCGCGCAGGGCCGTCTTGGCCTGGACGCGGAGGTGCGGGACCTGGTCGACCCGCCGCCTTACGACAACCCCTGGGCCGGAACCCACCCGGTGACGATTGCGCAGTTGCTGGAGCACACGGCCGGCCTCGGGGACCTGACCAAGAGAGAATGGGACCACAACGTCCCGCTGCCGTTGGCCGACGCGCTCGCGGTGGCGCCGGAGTCGCGGCGCCTGCGCTGGCCGCCGGGTCTGCACAGCTCGTATTCCAACTCGGGCGCCGGCGTCGCCGCGTTCGCGATGGAGCGCGCCACCGGGCTCGATTTCGAGGACTACGTGCGGGCCGAGGTGTTCACCCCGTTGGCCATGCGCTCGGCCAGCTTCACGCTCACCCCCGCGCTCGAAAAAAGACTGGCGAGCGGCTACGACCGCGACGGCCGGACCGCGATCCCGTACTGGCATACGCTATATCGCCCGTTTGGCGGCATCAACGTCGAACTCGCCGAGATGGGGCAGTTCCTGAAGCTGCTGCTTGGGCGCGGCCAAATCGACGGGCGCCGGCTGTTTGAACCGGCCGCGATCGCCCGAATGGAGACCCCGAGGACCACGCTCGCGGCGCGCCAGGGCCTCGACTTCGGATACGGCCTGGGCAACTACCGCTACGTGCACGACGGATTCGTGTTTCACGGCCACGGTGGCGACGCCGACGGCTACCTGAGTCATTTCGGCTACAGTCGCGAGCGCGGGCTGGGCTACTTCCTGGTGATCAATGCGTTTCAGGGCCAGACCCTGAGGGAGATGCGTGACCGGGTGGAAACGTTCATCGTTGCCGGCGCAACCCCCAAGTTCGCGCGCGGCGTGCCGCAGCCGGTGGCACAACTGAGCGCGCTGGCGGGAACCTATCGAGCCGCCACCCGCCGCTTCGGCGGCGGCGGCGAGGGCCGACTGCAAGTCGACTTCGAGAGCGGGCGGCTTTATCTGAAACGCGGCCGCCGCATCGAGGTCCTGATCCCGCAGTCGCCGTGGCTGTTCCGTCGCCGGCATGAACCCGTCGCGACGACCGCGTTTATGCCGCACGACGGACAGCTGTACCTGCAGGGCCCATTTGGCAACTTCGTGCGCGTTCACGACGAGCCCAAGGGGCCGGCTTCGGCCAATGACCTCTAGCACTGGCCCGGTCGGACCGATCAACCTAGGGTGCCTTTCGTACTGGGACCCCAGTCAAGCGAGGTTCGTCCGGTGAAACTGACCGAAACCGCCATTGCCAACCCGGCCGGGGTCGGCGTCGTCGTTGCGATCGTGGTGCTGTTCGGCGCCTTCAGCCTGTACGGGCTTCCGATCCAGCTCTTCCCGGAAATCGAGCAGCCTCAGATGAGCGTGTTCACCCAATGGCGCGCAGCCTCGCCGAAAGAAATCGAGGCGGAAATCCTGGAGCCCCAGGAGCGCGTGCTGCAGGGCCTGCCCGGCCTGGAGGAAATCCAGGCCAACGCCAACAACGGGGGCGCCTGGATCGGGCTTACCTTCGGGCTGGGCACCGACATGCAGCAGACGATGATGGAGGTGATCAGCCGGATGAATCGGCTGCCACCGCTGCCGGCCGACGCCGAGCAGCCGGTCGTCTCTTTGGGCCAGGGTTTCGGCGGCGACGCCAATCGCCAGTTGACCTGGTTCTTCGTGCAACTGCTGCCCGGCACCCCGGGCAAGATCGAGGACTATCAGCGCCTCGTCGAGGACCTGGTCAAGACCCGGGTCGAGAGCATCGAGGGGGTCGCCGGGGTGCAGGTCAACGCCGGCGCCGCGGAGGAACTCAAGATCTCTATCGACCCCTACCGGGCCGCCGAGCTGGGGATCCAGTTGCCGGCGGTGGCGGCCCTGGCCGGCAGCGCCAACGACGTCTCCGGCGGTTTCATCGACATCGGCCGGCGCCAGTACACGCTGCGCTTCGAGGGCCGCTACGACCCCACCCTGCTCGGCGACCTGATCCTGGAGTGGCGCGACGGTAAGCCGGTGCACTTAAGCGACATCGCCGATATCGAGATCGAGCGCGGCCGCCGCAACCAGATGACGATCCAGAACGGCAACCCGGCGATGGGGATTCGCATCGACCGCGAAAACGGCGCCAACGTGCTCGAGACCCTGACCCGGGTCAAGGACGAGATCGCGCTGCTGAGGGAGGGCCCGCTCAAAAACGCGGGCCTCGGGATCGAGCAGTCGTTCGACGCTTCGGTTTTCATCCAACGCGCGGTCGCGCTGGTGACCAACAACCTGGCGCTGGGCGTGCTGCTCGCGATCGGCGTGTTATGGCTGTTCCTGCGCAGCGTGCGCGCCACCGCGCTAATCGCCACGGCGATCCCGATTTCGATCCTGGCGACCTTCGTCGTGCTGCAATTGACCGGGCGCAGTCTCAACGTGATCTCGCTGGCGGGGCTCGCGTTCGCGGTCGGGATGGTGCTGGACGCGGCCATCGTCGTGGCCGAGAACATCGTGCGCCTGCGCGAGGGCGGAGAAGTTCCCGACCAGGCGGCCCGCAAGGGTGCATTGCAGGTCAAGGGTGCGCTGCTGGCCTCCACCGCGACCACGGTCGCGATCTTCATCCCGGTGCTGTTCTTGAAAGACGTCGAGGGGCAGTTGTTCGCGGATCTGGCTTTGACCATCGCGATCGCGGTGACGATC
>JBFGYD010000417.1:0-3007 GCA_041587615.1 Lysobacterales bacterium | reverse complement strand
GCCGGATCGCGCACCGGGGGCTCCCAGTGCCAGGGCGTGACCCCGAGTTCCGCCACCAGCTCGTCGATCACCGCAATCGCGGCTTGCATTTGCTCGTGACCGTAGTTGACCGCTCCAAGCATCACGTTCTCGGGCAGCAGATCGGCCTCGGACTCGACCATCAACACCGCGCTGCGGGTGCCGGCGACGATCAGATTCAGCTTCGACTCGGCCAGTTGGCTCAACGCCGGGTTGAGCACGTATTCGCCGTCGACGTAGCCGACCCGCGCGGCCCCGATCGGCCCCTTGAACGGGATCCCCGAAATGCTCAGCGCGGCCGACGCGCCGATCAACGCCGGAATGTCGGGATCGACCTCCGGATTGAGCGACATCACGGTCGCGACCACCTGGACCTCGTTGAGATACCCTTTCGGGAACAGCGGCCGGATCGGGCGATCGATCAGCCGCGATGTCAGCGTTTCCTTCTCGGTCGGCCGCCCCTCGCGCTTAAAAAAACCGCCGGGTATGCGGCCGGCGGAGTAGGTTTTTTCCTGGTAGTTGACCGTTAGTGGGAAAAACGGCCGCGGTTGGCCGGCCCCCTTCTCCCCGACCGCGGTCACCAGCACCACGGTGTCGTCCATTGACACCATGACCGCGCCGTCGGCCTGGCGCGCGATCTCTCCGGTTTCGATGACGACCTGGCGGCCGCCGTAATTGAAGGTCTTGGTAATCTTCGCCACGTGCTGTTTCCTTTGATCGATTGACTTAGCGACGCAGACCCAGGCTTTCGATCAGCGCCCGGTAGCGTCCCACGTCCTTGTTCCTGATGTACGCCAGCAGCTTGCGGCGCTGATTGACCATCTTCAGCAGCCCGCGGCGCGAATGATGGTCTTTTTTGTGCGTTGCGAAATGATTCGACAGATGATCGATCCGCGCTGACAGCAGCGCCACCTGGACCTCGGGCGATCCGGTGTCGCCGGGCTGGCGCTGGTACTTTTCGACCACCTCGCTGACTTGTTCGGCTGACAAAGACATTTGCTTTTTACTATCTCCAAAATCAAGGCCCCGGCCGCCCGTGCGACAAGGGACCGCGTATTTTAGCGTCCCGCTATCCGCCCCACAACCATTAACTCACTCTATTCGGGTCGAGTCACTCGGTTGCGATCAGGCGCAGCGGGGCCACGGAGCCGTCGGCCCGGATCTCGCCCAGACCAAGAAAACGGCCGTCGGCCCGGTACAGGCGGACCCGACCCGGGTCGCCGCCGCCTGCGGCGACGCTTTGACCGTGGCACACGCGCTCGGCGGAGGCCCGGTCCAGCTCCAGCTTTCGCAGCTCGATCAGCGCGGCGTCGACGGGCAGCAGCCGTCGGTCCAGCGCGTCCCGCTCTGCGCTCGCCTCTAGAGCCGCCAGCGGCTGCATGGCTTGCTCTGAGAACGGGCCGACCCAGTTCCGGCGCAGCGCGACCGTGTGGCCGACGGTTCCGAGCGCTTGGGCCACGTCTTCGATCAGCGTACGAATGTAGGTGCCCTTGGAGCACGCCACCCGGAGCTCGATCTCGGCGCCGTCGAGCGCCACCAGCTCGAGTTCGTGTATCCGCACCCGGCGCGGCTTCCGTTCGACCTCGCGGCCCTCGCGGGCAAGCTGGTACAGGCGCCGACCCTGATGCTTGAGCGCCGAGTACATGGGTGGGACCTGTTCGATCTCGCCGGTAAACTCGGCCAGGACCGGCTCTACCCGCTCGCGCGACAGGGCCGGCACCGGCTCGGTCTCGACGACCTCGCCCTCGGGATCGCCGGTAGTCGTTTTTACGCCGAGCAGTCCGCGGGCCAGATACCCCTTGGCGGCCTCGAGCAGCGTGCCGCTGAATTTGGTCGCCTCGCCGAAGCAGACCGGCAGCATGCCGGTCGCGAACGGGTCGAGACTGCCGGCGTGGCCGGCCTTACGCGCGGCGTACAGCGATCGCACCCGCTGCAGCGCCTGGTTGGACGACAGCCCGGCCGGCTTGTCCAGCAGCAGGATGCCGTTGACCGTTCGCCGGGCCCGACGATTCACGTCTCCTCGGGCGGCAGCGCCTGGCCCAGCAGTTCGTCGATATGCGCGCCTTGTTCCAGCGAGTCGTCGTGAAAAAACTTCAGCTCGGGCACCGAGCGCAGGCTCAGGCGCCGGCCGAGCACCCGGCGCAGAAAGCCGCTCGCGCGTTCGAGCACCTCCAGCGACTGGGGCACGCTCTCCGGGTCGGAGCTGGCCACGAAGACGCGAGCACGGGCCAGATCAGGCGTGACCTCGACGTCGGTGACGTTCAGCGGGCCCAGCCGCGGATCCTTGATCTCGCGCCAGATCAGGGTTGCCAGCTCCCGGCGCAGCAGGCCGGCGACGCGGTCGTGGCGGGCGAAATCATGAGCCACTGTCAGAGTTTCCGGCCCGGTTTCTCAGTCCAGGGTCCTGGCCACCTCGATGCGCTCGAAGCACTCGATCTGGTCACCGGGCTTGACGTCGTTGTACTGCTTGACCCCGATGCCGCACTCGGTGCCGGACTTGACCTCGTTGGCCTGGTCCTTGAAGCGCCTCAGCGACTCGAGTTCACCCTCGAAGATCACGACGTTGTCGCGCAACACGCGGATCGGGTTGTGGCGCTTGACCACGCCCTCGACCACGAGGCAACCGGCGATCGCGCCCAGCTTGGACGAGCGGAACACCTCCTTGACCTCGGCCAGGCCGATGATCTGCTCCTTGATTTCGGTGCCGAGCACGCCGGTGATCGCCTTCTTGATCTCGTCGATCGCGTCGTAGATCACGCTGTAGTAGTGCAGATCGATTTCGCCCTCCTTGATCACCCGCCGCGCGGCCGCGTCGGCGCGCACGTTGAAACCGATCACGATCGCCTGCGAGGCCTGGGCAAAGGTGGCATCGGATTCGGTGATGCCGCCGACCCCGCTCGAGATCACGTTGACTTTGACGTCGTCATTGGACATCGCGGTCAGCGAGTCGCGCAGTGCCTCGGCCGAGCCCTGCACGTCGGCCTTGATC